>DASYNV010000037.1:0-2785 GCA_036008365.1 Steroidobacteraceae bacterium
CGTTGGTTGATGACCGCCCAGCGGCTCGTGCCGGTGCGGAGGACCCAAGCCAGCCAGCGTCGGGGATCCGATTAAAGACGTTACCGGCGCGCTATCAGCACGGCTGCATCTGGTTGACGCAGCAACGAGGCGGAACGGTAAACTGTCGTAGCGGTGATTACGCGGCGGCGATGGTGGCTGGCGAACGCCAGTTCCACGGCAGCAGTGCGTTCAGATCGCGGCTTTTGGTGCGCCCAGAGACGATCCGCTGCAGAACATTGGTGAGATAGGCCAGGGGCTCAACGTCGTTGAGCTTGCAGCTCTGAATCAAGGTATTGGCAATCGCCCACCGACGGGCTCCGGCGTCACTGCCCGCGAATAATGAGTGCTTTCGCGTAATGGTCACCGGCCTGATGGCCCGCTCGACGACATTCGTGTCCATCTCCAGGCGACCGTCATCGAGATAAAGGATCAGCCCATCCCAATGTCGCAACACATAGCGCATGGCTTTCGCCAGATCAGTCCAGCCCGGCACGCGCGGCACGTGTTCCTGTAGCCAGACGTGCAGGTCCGCGACCAGCGGTCGACTTCGCAGCTGACGAACGGCTTTGCGCACATCAGGCGGTTGGCCGCGGATCCCGGCCTCGATCTCGTAGAGTTTGGCGATGCGTGCCAGCACCTCGGCGGCGAGCGGGGACTGGTTGGACGTGTAGAACTCGTAGAACGGCCGCCTCGCATGCGCCCAACAGAACGCCAGGCGGAGCGAGGCATCCCGGCGTGCTGCGACCAGGTTGCTGAACCCGGCATAACCGTCGACCTGCAGGGTGCCCCTGAATGCCGCCAGGTGCGTTGTCGGATGCTCGCCCCTGCGGTCCTCGGAGTAGACATAGGCTGCTGCTGGATGCGTGGCGCCGGCCCAAGGCCGGTCATCGACGGCATAGCACCAGAGGCGTCCCGTTTTGGTCCTTCCCTTGCCGGGTTCGAGCACCGGCAGCGTCGTCTCATCGGCGAACACCTTGTCCGTCGACAGCACCGTGCCGAGCACCAACTCATACAGCGGCGTCAGCCACCAGCACGCTCGCCCCACCCAGGAACTCAGCGTCGAACGATCCAGTGTGATGCCCTGGCGCTTGAGCATCTGTGCCTGGCGGTAGAGCGGCAGCGAGTCACAGAATTTGCTGACCACGATGTGGGCGACCAGCGCTTCCGTGGCCATACCGCCGTCGATCGGCCGTTCCGGCGCCGGTGCCTGCACCACGGTGCCCTCGCAGGCGCGGCATCCATAGCGCGGCCGGCACACCACCTTCACGCGCAGCTGGGCAGGAACCAGATCGAGCATCTCGCTGCGGTCGTCGCCGATCACATGCAGTGCGCCGCCACAGCAAGGGCATTGCTTGTTCTCGACATCGCTGACGACCTCGTAGCGCGGCAGGTGTGCTGGCAAGGCACCACGATTGCGGTTGGCCACCTCGATGCGCCGCCGTCTCTCCGCCGGCTCTGCCGCATCTTTGGCAGCGTCGCTTTCGGCGGCACTCTGCTCCGCATCCTCCAGCACCAGCTGCAGTTGGTCGAGGTCGAGCTTCTCCGAACGAGGACCATAGCGATGGCGCAGCAGACGCTGGATCAGCTGCCACAGCTTCTCGTTCTCGGCTTGCAGCTCAGGCACCACTTCCCGCAGCATCCGCTGCAGAAGATCCGGATCGTCAGGCAGGGCCGCGAGATCGATCTGCACAACGCAATGATGCTGACGCACGCCGTCGCGTCGCAGCCAATGACTCCCGCGTGATCGCGCCGATGCTGATCAGCCTGCCAGCTCAGGTCTCAGATTGCGCGCCGTCGCCCGCCACTCGCAGCCTTCGAGCAGCGTTGACAACTGCCCTGTCGACAGCGCGACCGAGCCCGTGCTCGTCATCGGCCAGATGAAATGACCGCGCTCCAACCGCTTGGTCAGCATGCACAGGCCGATGCCGTCATGCCACATCAGCTTCAACAAATTGCCGCGGCGTCCGCGGAAGGCATACAACGCGCCATTGAACGGATCCTCTGACAGCACCTGCTGCACCAGCATCGCCAGCCCCTGCATGCCTTTTCTCATATCGGTATAGCCGCACGCCAGGTAGACCCGGACGTCGGACTGCAGCGCGATCATCGGCGCACCAGGGCTGCGAGCACCCGACGCAGCGCGCCGCTGTCTACCTGCGCGTCGACCCGCACGCTCACACCGCCGGGCAGTGCTATCTCGATCGTCCCCTCAGGGTGGTTCAGCGAATTCGGCGCAGGCACCGGCCGCGGCAGCGACGGTGTCGCCGGCACCGGTTGCGCCGGCATGGCCATCACTTCAACACGCGCGAACTTTGCCCCCGGCATGGACGCGGTCCCGAGCGATCCTTCGAGCAGATGTCGCCGCCACGTGTAGAGCAGGCCACTGCTGATGCCATACCGGCGCGCCACCGTGATCGGCGATATGCCAGGCTCCAGACTCTCCGCCGCAATCTCCCGCTTCTGCTCGACAGACCAACGTCGCCGCCGCTCGCCGCGCGTGATCACCTCGATCCGCTGACTGCGAGCGCTCATACGAACAGTCGTATGAGCGCCCTCTACTTCAGCTCCCGGTTCCACCGGCTCGTCGTCCATCTCCATCGACAACACGCATCACACCGTCACCGCGTCGCGCAATGTGGGTTCAACGCTACGCTTACTTAAAGACACGCTGTACGGAGCATATGGAGTTAACGGGGCTGCAGGCAGACTCGGAAACTACTCAGTTGCCTGACTTCCTTCCCAGCGTACCGCGCCCATAGCGATA
>DASYNV010000038.1:0-9478 GCA_036008365.1 Steroidobacteraceae bacterium
TTGACGGCGGCATCGGCACTGCCGTGGATCCCGGGCACGCTGCCCGCGTAGCCGCCATAGGCCTGCGCCGCCGCGAGCCCCGCGGCATCGGCGAACTCGGAGGTGCCGATCCACGCCCCGGCGACACCGGTGGACAAGCCCAGTGCGCGCGCGAGCAGCGGCAGCACGAAGATCATCACGATCGCCCACAGCACCACCAGTGAAATTGCCACCGAGACATGCTCGCGGCGCGCGCCGACTGCACCGCCCACGGCAATGGAGCCCGAGACGCCGCACACCGCGCCCCCCGTACCGAGCACCGCTGCCAGTCGACGGTCGAGGCCCAGTCGCACCGCCGCCAGGTAGATGACACCGAAAGTGACCAGTGAAACGATGGCCGCCTGCACGATCGCCACCGGGCCGGCCCAGGCGATCAATGTCAGAGGCAGGCTGGTTCCGAGCAACACGATGCCGGTCTTGACATAGAACTCGACCCGCAATCCCGCCTCGGCCCACTTGGGTACGCCGAATGTGTTCGCGATCAGCAGACCCAGCGCCAGCGCTACCAGCGGTGGCTCGAGGTTGTAGTGCGATGCCTGATCCCAAAGCCCGAGAAAATACAGCGCCAGCGTGACGACGTAGATCAGTGCAAAGGAAAGCAGGAAACGCGTCGCTCGAAACCCGAGAGCGCCGGCGGCGATCCCGAACAGCACCGACCAGAGTACGAACAGCGCCAGGTACTGCAGCCCATGTGCCCGAAGTTGAGCGGCGACGTCGCTCAGGTGCGACCATTTCTGAGGCGCCACGGCAATCCATTTGATGCTCTGTCCGCTGGAAAACAGGGCTACCGCCACGGCGATCAGGCCAAGTCCGATCCAGATCGCCCACCAGTCTTCCTTTCGAATGACCTCGCTCCAGATCGAGCCGCCGGTCGCAGCACTCCGGGTGGATGGTTCCGCAATTTCCGTCATGACAACTCCCTTTGCGCCGCCTCAGGTGCAATAGGGCACCAAGCTAAACGACTCCAGGCGCGGAATCGATTAGCAATTTGTCATGGTTAGATTCAAACCGGCTATGTAGCCGGGTGCGGATCAGGCAGCGTCCGTTTCGTGCGGAATCGGCGCGAGCTCCCGGTGCCGTACGCCCAGGCTCTTCACCGCGGCGTCAACCCGCCGGCCGCGGCTGCGTTCCTCACGCAATGGCTGCAGAAAGCACTCGCAATTCGCCGAATCTACCAACTGTCGGTGTTGAGCGACTGCTGCTCCGGAACTTCACTGCCGCGCTGCCAGTCTGAGACGGCAGGTCCTACAAGCGACGTCCGAGGCGAGGGTATCATGAGCAAACGATTGGCATGGATCGGGATTGGACTGTCGGCACTCGTGTCGACCGCAGCCGTGGCCGGCGGCTACGACTACAACGGCGGACCCTATTACAGCGGGTTTTATTTTGGCGCCAGCGCGGGCGATGTTTTTTACAATGAGGACGGCATTCCACAGTTGACGCCGACGGTGGCGATCTTCCGCGTCGGTCAGCAGTTCAATCCGTATCTGGCGATCGAGGGACGCGTTGGCACGACCATCAGCGGTGGCCGCTCCGACGGCTTCCATGCCGATCTCGACGCGCTTTACGCCGGCTATGTCAAAGGCATCCTGCCGGTGACACCCTGGTTCTCACCCTATGCGATCGCCGGTGTCGGCGGCGCCCAGATTCATCGCAACTACGCGGACTTCCACAGCAACGACGCCGGGCTGTCGTTTGGCGGCGGGCTGGAATTCAACCTCGGCGGCGGCGCATCCGTCAATGTCGAATGGGCGCGGCTGATCAACAACGGCGACAATATCGGCTACAACTTCACGGCCGATCAGTTGACCTTCGGTGTGAACTGGCACCCGTACTTCTTCTGACGCGCTGACGGCAGCGGAAACTCGTTGCGGTCACGATCATCGGCACCATGCGGCGCGAGCCGCATAGTATCATTGCGTCGGGGTCCATCTGGCCACGCGATGAGAACAACAATGAGCCGTTACGTCATTCCCTTCGATCAGCTCCGACGCGATGATGTCGAACTGGTCGGAGGAAAGAATTCGTCGTTGGGGGAAATGCTGCGCAGCCTGTCCGGCCTCGGGGTGACGGTGCCGGATGGCTATGCGACCACGGCCCAGGCTTACCGCGACTTCCTGAGTCACGACGGCCTCGCGCACCGCATCGCGCAGGCATTGTCACAGCTCAATGTCGAAGACCTCGCCCAGCTCACGCGCATCGGCGCGCAGATCCGACGCTGGATCCTCGATACGCCGTTTCCAGAACGGCTGCAGGAGGAAGCACTGGCCGCCTGGCGGCGCATGGACCAGGGCCGGGGCATCGCGGTCGCGGTGCGCTCTTCGGCGACCGCGGAGGACCTGCCCGAAGCCTCGTTCGCCGGCCAACAGGAGACCTTTCTGAACGTGCGCGGTGAACAGGCGCTGCTGCAGACCATGCACGAGGTGTTCGCATCGCTGTTCAACGATCGCGCCATCGCCTATCGCATTCACCAGGGCTTCGATCATGCCGTGGTGGCGCTCTCGGTCGGTGTGCAGCACATGGTGCGCAGCGATCTCGCCGTCAGCGGCGTCATGTTCACGCTCGACACGGAATCCGGGTTTCGCGATGTCGTATTCATCACGAGCTCTTACGGACTGGGCGAAACCGTGGTGCAGGGAGCCGTCAACCCGGACGAGTTCTATGTCTACAAGCCGGGCCTGCGCGCGGGGCGCATGGCGATCCTGCGCCGCAATCTGGGTGCCAAGGCCGTCAAGATGGTCTATGCGCCGCAGGGCTCGAGCGAGCGCGTCGCAACCGTCGATGTGCCGCAGGCGGATCGCAGCCGCTTCTCGCTCGACGACCGCGAGATCGAGCAATTGGCGCGCCAGGCGCTCACGATCGAAGAACACTATGGCTGCCCGATGGACATCGAGTGGGGCAAGGACGGCGAGAGCGGCAAGATCTTCATCCTGCAGGCGCGCCCGGAGACCGTGCAGAGCCGCGCCGGACGCAGCTTTCAGCGCTTCAGGCTCAAGTCTCGCTCGCGCGTGCTGGTGGAGGGCCGCAGTATCGGCCAGCGCATCGGCGCCGGCCGCGCGCGCGTGATCCGCGACGCCGGTGAGATGGAGCGCGTTCAGCCAGGCGAGGTGCTGGTGGCCGACATGACCGATCCCGATTGGGAACCGGTCATGAAGCGCGCGGCGGCGATCGTCACCAACCGCGGCGGCCGCACCTGCCACGCCGCCATCATCGCGCGCGAACTGGGAATACCGGCCGTGGTCGGGTGCCGCGAGGCCACCAGTGTGATTGCGGATGGCGCGGACGTCACCGTATCCTGTGCCGAGGGCGATACCGGCTTTGTCTACGAAGGCGTGCTTGGCATAGAACAGCAGCAGATCCAGCTCGATGCCATGCCGCCGGCACCGGTGCACATCATGATGAACGTCGGCAATCCGGATCGTGCTTTCGCGTTCGCCGCCCTGCCCAATCACGGGGTCGGGCTTGCGCGCCTCGAATTCATCATCAATCGCATGATCGGCGTGCATCCGCGCGCACTGCTCGAATTCGATCGTCTCAGCCGCGAGCTGCAGGCGCAGATCCGCCAGCAGATCGCCGGCTACCCCGACCCGACCAGTTTCTTCGTCGACAAGCTCAGCGAAGGGGTGGCGCAGATCGCCGCGGCGTTTGCGCCGCAACCGGTGATCGTGCGGCTGTCCGATTTCAAGTCGAACGAATACGCCAATCTCATCGGCGGCCGCGACTATGAGCCGCACGAAGAGAACCCGATGCTCGGCTTTCGTGGCGCCGCTCGCTACATCGATGAGGCATTCCGTCCCTGCTTCGAGCTCGAGTGCCGGGCGCTGCGCCGCGTACGCGAGGACATGGGACTGACCAACGTGCAGGTCATGGTGCCATTCGTACGCACGCTGACGGAGGCGCAACAGGTCACCGAGCTGCTGGCGGCCAACGGCCTGGCGCGCGGCCAGCACGATCTGAAGCTGATCATGATGTGCGAACTGCCGACCAATGCGCTGCTGGCGGAGCGCTACCTTGAATATTTCGACGGCATGTCGATCGGGTCGAACGACCTGACGCAGCTGACGCTCGGCGTCGATCGGGACTCCGGCGTGGTGGCCAAGTCGTTCGATGAGCGCGACGATGCGGTCAAGGCGCTGCTGAGCATGGCCATCAGCGCCTGCCGGCGGCTACACAAGTATGTCGGCATCTGCGGCCAGGGCCCCTCGGATTATCCGGACCTGGCACGCTGGCTGGTCGAGCAGGGTATCGACAGTGTATCGCTCAATCCCGATACGGTGATCGAGACCTGGATGTTCCTGGCCGGGATCAAGACCTGAATTCCCGTCCGATGCGCACCATCTGCTTTGTCTCCGATCGCACCGGCGTCACCGCCGAGACGATGGGGCACAGCCTGCTGTCGCAGTTCGAGGGGCTCCAGTTCCGCTCCGTGACGATGCCGTTCGTCTCGAGCGTCGAGCAGGCACGCGGCGTGGTGCGCCGAATCAACGCCATCGCACAGGAGGAGCGCGCGCGCCCGATCATCTTCTGCACGTTGGTGGACGACCAGGTGCGCGCCACGGTCAAGCAGGCCGATGGCCTGTTCCTGGATTTTTTCGCGGCATTTCTCGGACCGCTCGAGAGCGAGCTCGAGATGGAATCCGCACACGCCAGCGGCAGGGCGTTGCACGGCACCAGCAGCGATCCGAGCTACACCGCGCGCATCAACGCGGTGAACTTCGCGCTGGCCAATGACGATGGCGCCGGCCAGCGCAACTATCGCAGCGCCGAAGTCATCCTGATCGGCGTATCGCGTTCGAGCAAGACGCCCACGTCGCTCTACATGGCGCTTCAATACGGCATCTTCGCCGCCAACTATCCGCTCGCCGAGGAGGAGCTCGAGGCCGGCACGCTGCCGGCGGTGCTGCTGCCGTACCGGAACAAGCTCTATGGCCTGACCGTCAAGCCGGAACGGCTGCAGCAGATCCGCAGCGAACGCCGGCCCGGCAGCCGCTACGCCTCGGCGCAGCAGGTGCAGTACGAGGTGCGCACGGCGCAGACGCTGCTCGAGCGCCTGAGTGTGCCGTATCTGGATGTCACCGACTGCAGCATCGAGGAGATCGCGAGCCGCATTCTCGATCACATGGGATTGGCGCGTCACGCGCGCATGTAGGGCAAAAACGTCAGGCTTTAACATGCGCGCCGTCAAGCGCCGCCGCGGTGCCTGTCGACGCCGAGCCGACCGCCGGGACTGGCCGCCCAAATCGGTAGATAATCGTCCCCTCGGCGTTGCGACGACGCCCTGGAGAGCGGATCCGCATGAATCAGCATCGAATCGTGGCGGCACTGCGCGCGGTGCTGCCCGAGCGTTGCGTGCTCCATCGAGAGGAGGACACGCGGCCGTATGAATGCGACGGCCTCACGCTCTATCGGCAGCTGCCCATGGTCGTGGTGCTGCCGGAAGAAGAGCAGCAGGTCGCGCAGGTGCTCCAACTCTGCCACGCGCACGAGGTGCCGGTGGTGGCGCGCGGTGCCGGTACCGGATTGTCGGGCAGCGCCCTGCCGCACGTGAATGGCGTGCTGCTGTCGATGGCCAAATTCAATCGCATTTTGAAGGTCGATCCGCAGGCCCGCACGGCCACGGTCCAGCCCGGCGTGCGCAATCTCGCCATATCGGAAGCTGCCGCGGCCTACGGTCTCTATTACGCGCCCGACCCTTCCAGCCAGATCGCCTGCACCATCGGCGGCAACGTGGCCGAGAATTCCGGCGGCGTGCACTGCCTCAAGTACGGACTGACCGTGCACAACGTACTGCGCGTCCGCGCACTGACCATTACCGGTGAATCGGTCGATTTCGGCAGCACGGCCCTCGACTCGCCCGGGCTCGATCTGCTCGCGATTGTCATCGGCTCCGAGGGCATGCTGGCCGTGACCACCGAAGTCACGGTGAGACTCGTGCCGCTGCCGCAACTGGCCCGCTGCATCATGGCGAGCTTTGCCGAGGTGACGGACGCGTGCCATGCGGTGGCAGCGCTGATCGCCGCGGGCATCATTCCGGCTGGACTCGAGATGCTCGACCAGGCGGCCTCGCGCCTGGTCGAGCCTTACGCACATGCCGGCTACGATCTGGACGCAGCAGCCGTGCTGTTGTGCGAATCCGACGGTACGCCGGAGGAGGTCGAAGCCGAAATCGAGCACATGACCACCGTGCTGCGTGCATCCCATGCCACGCGCGTGCAGGTCTCGCGGGATGAAGCCGAGCGCCTGCGCTTCTGGGCCGGCCGCAAGAATGCGTTTCCGGCAGCGGGCCGCGCGGCACCGGCCTACTACTGCATGGATGGCACCATTCCGCGCCGGCACCTGGCGCAGATGCTGCTCGCAATCCAGGGGATGGAGCGCAAGTACGCTCTGCAGTGCCCGAACGTGTTCCACGCCGGCGACGGCAATCTGCATCCGCTGATTCTGTTCGACGACAGCGATCCCGATTCGGTGGCGCGCGCGGAAGCATTCGGCGCCGAGATCCTGGAACAGACGGTGCAGATGGGCGGCACGATCAGCGGCGAGCACGGCATCGGCGTCGAGAAACTGGATCAGATGTGCGCACAGTTCGACCGGCCGACGCTCGATGCCTTCATGGCCATCAAGCATGCCTTCGATCCCAGCGGCCTGCTCAATCCCGGAAAGGTCGTGCCGACGCTGCATCGATGCGGCGAATACGGCAAGCGTCGCGCCGGCGCCGAGACCGCGCGCTTTCCGGATCTGCCGCGATTCTGATGGACCACGCGCTCGCCGCCCTGACCGAGCGAATTCGTGCGGCCGCAGACACTCGCGAGTCGCTGCGGATCCGGGCCGGCGGCAGCAAGGATTTCTACGGCAACACGCCGCACGGCACGCCGCTCGATCCGCGCGCAGTGCGCGGCATCGTCAGTTACGAGCCGACCGAGCTCGCGCTCGCGGTACGCTGCGGCACGCCGCTGGCGGAAGTCGAGGCACTGCTGGACTCGCGCCAGCAGATGCTGGCGTTCGAGCCACCGCATTTCGGCGAGACCGCGACCATCGGCGGCTGCATCGCCAGCGGGCTTGCCGGGCCGCGGCGGGCGTCGGCCGGCTACGCCTACGGCGGCGTGCGCGACTTCGTGCTCGGAGCGAGGCTGCTCGACGGCCGGGCACAGCTGCTCTCCTTCGGCGGCATGGTCATGAAGAACGTGGCCGGATACGATGCCGCACGCCTCCTGGCCGGCTCCCTGGGCGTGCTCGGCGTGATCGTCGAGGTATCCCTCAAGGTAGTTCCCAGGCACGCCGTGGAGACGACGCTGCGCTTCGAGCTGGATGAGTCCGCGGCGCTGCGCCAGCTCAATGCCTGGGGCGGACAGCCGCTGCCGATCTCGGCTTCGGTATGGCGCGACAACTCGCTGCTGCTGCGTCTATCCGGCTCGGCGGCCGCGGTCGCCGCGGCGAGCGCGCGGCTCGGCGGTGCGCGCGGCGATGAGGACGCCGTCGGCAGCGTCTGGCGCGCCCTGCGGGAACAGAGCGATGCATTCTTCGCGGGCGACACGCCGCTGTGGCGCATCTCGGTACCGCCGACAGCTGCGCCGCTCGAGCTCGGTGCAGCGCAGCTGATCGAATGGGGCGGCGCGTTGCGCTGGCTGCGATCGCAGGCGCCCGCCGCTTCGATTCGTGCGCGCGCGCAGCAGCTCGGCGGTCATGCCACCTTGTTCCGTGGCGGCGATCGCTCGGGCAGCGTGTTCACGCCGCTCGGCTCCGGGTTGCTCGCGATTCAGCGGCGATTGCGCACTCAATTCGATCCCTTGAGTCTATTCGACTGCGGCCGACTGTATCCGGAGCTCTCCCGTGCAGATAACGCTCGCTGATTTCATTCGCAACACCACGCAGGGCGCGGAGGCCGAGGCCATCCTGCGCCGCTGCGTGCACTGCGGATTCTGCACCGCCACCTGTCCGACCTATCAGCTGCTCGGGGATGAGCTCGATGGGCCCAGAGGACGCATCTATCTCATCAAGCAGATGCTCGAGGGGGCTCAGCCCACGCGCAGCACGCAACTGCACCTGGACCGCTGCCTCACGTGCCTGAACTGCGAGACCTCCTGCCCTTCCGGCGTGCAGTACGGACGGCTGGTGGACATCGGTCGTGAGGTCGCGGCAACGCTCGTCAGGCGAACGCCGGGAACGCGACTGTGGCGCGCCTTTGTGCGCGAGCTGTGCGACGGGCCGTGGTTTACGCCCGCCCTGTCGATCGCACGGACATTGCGGCCACTGCTGCCGAAGCCATGGCAGCAGAAGATCCCGCTGCGGCGAGCCGCGGGCGCCTGGCCGACGCGGCGGCACGACCGCCGGATGCTGCTGCTGGCCGGCTGCGTACAGCCGAGCATGGCGCCCAACATCAACTCCGCGACCGCGCGTGTATTCGATACGCTCGGGATCGAACTCGTGGTGCCGCCCGACAGCGGCTGCTGCGGCGGCCTGCGCCGCCACACCGATGATCCGGCAGGCGCGCTGGCGCAGGCTCGACGCAACGTCGACGCCTGGTGGCCGCATCTCGAGGCGGGTGCCGAAGCAATCCTCATGAACGCGTCCGGCTGCGGCGCCATTGTGCGCGAATACGGCCATCTGCTCCGCAACGATCCGGTCTACGCCACCAAGGCTGCACGCGTATCGGCGCTCACGCGCGATCTGGCGGAGGTGCTGCCGGCGCTGCTGGCGCCGCGGTTGCCGCTCGCTGCCGCCGGATCAGCCGGGCGTGTCGCGTTTCATCCCCCGTGCTCGCTGCAGCACGCGCAGCGCATCCGCGGGGTGGTTGAGGCACTGCTGAGCGCCTGCGGCGCCGAGGTCGTACCGTTCAAGGACGCACACCTGTGCTGCGGCTCGGCGGGCACTTACTCGCTGCTGCAACCGGAGCTTGCCGGGCAGTTGCGCGACCTCAAACTCGCAGCGCTGCTCGAGCCCCGGCCAGACACGATTCTGTCCGCCAATGTGGGATGCATTACACACTTGTCGGGCAAGTCGCCGATTCGAGTGCAGCATTGGATCGAATGGGTGGATGCCCATTTTGCTACCATTCCAGCCCTCGGCAGCGCTGATTTGCCTACAGGTCGAATGATTGAGCCGCGGTAATGATCACTCAGATTGGCGACATCATCGAGCAGATTCGGAACACTTCGAGCGCAACGCCGGCTGCGCCGGTGTACAGCGAGGTGCAGGTTGAACGGTGGACGGACGGTAAAACCGAGTGCATCGTCGATCGCGTGGCGGAAGAAGAGCCGGTCGCCCTGACCTATCAACGCACACCGCACGTCGTAATGCTGACCACGCCGGCGAATCTGGAAGATCTTGGAGTCGGTTTCACGCTCAGTGAAGCGGTCGTGAACGGTGCGGACGAGATCAAATCCGTGGAACTGGTGCACGAGGATGGCAGCTTCGAAGTGCGTATCGGTATCGCCGGTGAGCG
>DASYNV010000039.1:0-4582 GCA_036008365.1 Steroidobacteraceae bacterium
CGAAGGCCAGGTGGTCACGCGCACCATGCTGCTCGAGGCGGTCTGGGACTGTCATTTCGACCCGCAGACCAACGTCATCGACGTGCAGATCAGCCGCCTGCGCAGCAAGGTGGACCGGGGGTTCTCGCCAGCCCTGATCCATACCATCCGCGGCGCCGGGTATCTCTTGGGCGAGCGCCGCGCCGGTACACCCGCGCCTCACTGACCGTGGGGCGTCGCATGACGGTGGGGCGTCGCATCCCGGTGCTCGGACTCACCGACTCGGTCGCCGCGCGCCTGGCGCTGGGCAACGGCGTGCTGCTGGTGGCGCTGATACTGGTGACGTCGGGGGTGTTTTACTTCGGCACGGTCGGCGTGCTGGCGCGCAGCACCGACGGCAAGATCGTCTCGATCTCCGATCGACTGCGCAGCGAGTACGGCAATCGTCCTGCGGCCGAGCTGGTGCGCGAGATCAACCAGGAGCTCACCGACGGCATTGACAGCGACACCGAGATCTTTCTCGTGACCGCGCCATCCGGTGAGCCGGTGGTCGGCAATCTGTCGACCTGGCCGGCCGCCGGCACGCCGATGCGACGGCTGATCAATCGTGACGTGATCCGCGACGGCAGGCCGGCGTCCGCGCGGCTGTTCGTACAGCCCTTGCCGCGCGGGGGTCTGCTGTACGTCGGCCGTGACTTAAGCGAACAGCGAGCCATACGCATGCTGGTGCTGCACGCCCTGGAGGCCGCCATGGCGGTTTCCCTGGTGCTGGTCGTCATTGGTGCATGGCTCTCGCGGCGTCAGATCGAGCGCCGGATCAGCGGCATCCGCCAAACGGCGCACGCGATCGAGTCGGGCAACCTCGGGCAGCGCATTGCGGTCTCCGGCGATGACGAATTTGCGCGCCTGGGGGTAGACGTCAATCGCATGCTTGATCGGATCGAGCAGCTGATGAACGGGGTGCGGCACGTCTCGAACGCCATCGCGCATGATCTGCGCACACCACTCGGACGGGTGCGCGCCAGGCTCGACGAGGCGCTCAGGCGCGAGCCGAGCGTGCCGCAGCTGAGCGTCGCGGCGCGCGCGGCGATCGACGACATCGACGAGCTGATCCTGCTGCTCAACAAGCTGCTGCAGATCGCCGAGGCGGAGTCGGGCATGCGTGCGCAATCCTTCGGGCGGATCGACCTCAATGGCATCGTGCACGACATGGTCGAGCTCTATGATGCCGCGGCGGAAGAGGCCGGGGTGAGACTCACGGCGTCGAGCCACGATGCCCTGTGGGCGCAGGGCGATCACGATCTGCTGGCAACCGCCGTCGCGAGCCTGATCGACAACGCGCTGAAATATGCCGGACGTGGAGCGAGTGTCACGGTGGCGGCACGCGGGGAGGGGCAGCGCTGCGCCATCGTGGTGCGCGACAACGGTCCCGGGGTACCGGAGAGCGAGTTGCCGCGGCTCACCGAGCGGTTCTATCGCATGGATCGCGCACGCACCCAGCCCGGCAACGGTCTGGGACTGGCGATCGTGTCGGCGATTGCCACCCTGCACGGGGGGGAACTGCAGCTGATCAATGCCGAGCCAGGCCTGGGTGCATCGATCCTGCTGCCGCGGGCCCCGGCTTCGCAGCTTGAGGATGCCTCTGACACCACCGTGCCGTCGCCGGCTGTCCCCGTCGTCCACCTTTCCAACCCGTAATCTTCGAGCAAGCTGCCGGAAAGCATGGCAGCTGCAAGATGCGTGAGCGCGACAGATTGGCCGGTGCCCTCATGCCGAACACGCTCTCTCCCATGCGCATTCGTGCGCGCTGCTGCGTTGCGCTGGCGATCGCTGCCCTTGCGGCTTTGCCAGGGTGTGCCGTGGGACCAGACTTTCACCAACCGAGCGCACCGGTTGGTGCCGGCTTCGCCACTACGCCGTTGCCGCAAGTCACCGCCTCGGCGGACGTGCCCGCCGGTGACGCCCAGCGGTTTATCGGGGGGCAGGACGTAGCCTTCGACTGGTGGCGGGCGTTTGACAGTGCGGCCCTGAATTCCCTGGTCGAGCAGGCGTTGCGCGCCAATCCGACAGTGGCAGCCGCGCAGGCCGCCTTGCGCCAGGCGCAGGAGCAGGTTTACGCCCAGCGCGGCTACTTCTACCCAAGCGTCGCTGCCGATTACGCCTTCGAGCGCCAGAAGGTGCCGGGTAACACCGCCAGTACCTCCGCGCCCGGCGTGCAGGGCAACGGTCAGAACCTCGTCCCGGGCGGACCCGCTCAGCCCCTCATCTACAACTACCACACCGCCGAGCTGACCGTGGGCTATACGCCGGATGTGTTCGGCAGCAACCGCCGCAAGGTCGAGTCGCTGCAGGCGCAGGCGCAGCTGCAGCGCTTCGAGCTCGAAGCCACCTACGTCACGCTCGCCGCGAATGTCGTCGCCGCGGCGATTGAGGAAGCCTCGCTGCGTGCGCAGCTCGCGGCCATCCGCGAGATCATCGATTACAACGAGCGGTCGCTCGAGGTCGTGCGCACCCGGTACCAGCAGGGCTACGCCATGGCGGTCGACGTGGCAGCGCAGCAGGCGCAGTTGGCTCAGGTCCGGGCACTGCTGCCGCCGCTGCAGAAGCAGTTCGAGCAGACGCGGGATCTGCTGCGCGTCCTGGTCGGCAAGCTGCCGAACCAGGAGCTCGAACAGACCTTCGAGCTCAGCTCCCTGAAACTGCCCCGCGAGCTGCCCTTGAGCCTGCCCGCGAAGATCATCGAGCAGCGTCCCGACGTGCGCGCAGCCACTGAGCAGCTGCACGCGGCCAACGCGCAGGTCGGCGTGGCGATCGCGGCCATTCTGCCGCAGTTTTCCATCAGCGGCGCAGCAGGCGGCAGTGCCAATGAGTTTGCCTGGATGTTCCGCGACGGCGGACCATTCTGGAACCTCGTCGGCGGAGTCACGCAGCCGCTGTTTGCCGGCGGCACCTTGCTGCACACCAAGCGTGCCGCGGATCAGGCGCTGCGGCAGGCCGCTGCGCAGTACCAGCAGGCGGTGCTCACCGCCTACCAGAACGTGGCCGACACGCTGCACGCCATGCTCGCGGATGCCGACGAGCTGGCCGCCGCGAACGCCGCCGCGCGGGCCGCGAAAGTCACGCTCGATCTGACCCGTGAACAGATGCAGGACGGCTTCACCGACTACCTCGCGGTGCTCGCCGCGCAATCGGCCTATCAGCAGGCTTTGCTCAACCTGGGGCAGGCTCAGGCGATCCGCTTCGGCGATACCGCGGCGCTCTACCAGGCGCTCGGCGGCGGGTGGTGGAATCGAGCGGCGGAACTGGCTTCGGCCGTCCACACCGACTAGAGACACCGGGGCTCGAGCCAATGCACTTTCCGACCCTTGCAGTGCGTTTCGTCCGCGCGGTGGGCCTGCCGGTGGCGGCTGCGGCTGCGGCTGCGGCGGCGGTGATCGTGGCGCTCAGCTGCCTGGCGCCGCACGGCGGCACCGGCAACGCTGCCGAGGCCGACGCCGCACGGCACGGCAGCGCCGCCGCACCGTCCGCCGACACCGTGGAACTCAAAGCATCGCAGCTCGGTTCAATCAGGATCGGACCGATCACTGATCATGAGTTCGTGTACCGCAAGCCGGCGGTCGGAATCATCGATTTCAACCAGGACCTGAACGTGCAGGTGTTTACACCCTATCAGGGCAGGATCATTCAGACCTACGCCGATCTGGGCGACCTGGTGAAGAAAGGCCAGGTGCTGTTCACGATCGAAAGCGCGGACTTTCTGGCGGCGCAATCCAATCTCATCGCTACGGCCGCGAGCCTCGAGCAGACCAGCAGCGCCCTGCAGCGGGCCACCAGGCTCTATGCGGCGCATGGGATCAATCAAAACGACTACGAGACCGCGGTGGCCAACCAGCAGAGCGCCGAAGGTGCGTTGAAGGCGGCGCGCGGCGCGGTCGCGATCTTCGGCAAGACGCCAGGCGAGATCGATCGCATCGTTGCCAGGCGACAGGTCGAGCCGGCGTTGATCATCAAGAGTCCGATCAGCGGGCGCATCACGGCGCGTAACGCCGCGCCGGGGTTGCTGGAGCAGCCCGGATCCGTGCCGGCGCCTTACTCGGTGGCTGATCTGCGCACCAAGTGGATGGTGGCCAACGTCATCGAAAGCGACAGTCCGCTCTACCGCCCGGGTCAGTCGATCCGCGCCGCGGTGATGGCCTATCCCGGCCGGGTCTTCGAAGGCACGGTCTCGACACTCGGCCGCTCGCTCGATCCGAACACGCACCGCATCGTGGTGCGCTGTGAGGTCGCCGATCCCAACGATGAGCTGATCGCGGGGATGCTGGCGAGCTTCGCCATACAGGTTCACGATCCGGTGCACTCGCTCGCCATACCGGTAAATGGCGTGGTGCGCAACGGCGATGGCAGCTTCGCGGCGTGGATCACCACGGATCGCCGCCGTTTCACGCAGCGCATCGTCAAGCTGGGCGAGCCGCTCGACGGACAATACCCGGTGGTCGGCGGCCTGCAGCGCGGCGAGCTGGTGGTCACGGACGGGGCGGTGTTCGTGAGCAACATTCTCTACGCGCCGCCGAGCGACTGAGCCGGCGTCAGCGGCGGCCACCTC
>DASYNV010000040.1:0-6112 GCA_036008365.1 Steroidobacteraceae bacterium
GTTCTGCACGCGCAGATGACACGGCACGTGGTAGCTGACCTTGCCGAGCCGGCCGCTGAAATCGGTGCGCAGCAGGCCTGCCTTGTGCCGGAGCATCAGGTACTCGAACGGATCGAAGATGTGCTCGGCGACGTGCCTGACCTGCGAATCGTCGCTGAACATCAGCGGCAGCTCCTGCTTGAACATCAGCACGCACGAGGGGATTGGAGCCACCACGTCGTAGCCGGTATCGATGAGGCGCACGAGTTCGGGAACGTTGGTCTCTTTGAACAGCTCCACCGCCTTCAGATCGCCAAGCTCGAGCTTCGGCATCCCGCAGCAGCGCTCTTTCTGCGCCAGCACCACGCCGATGCCATTGTGTTCGAACACGGCCGCGAGATCCTGCGCCAGCTCGGGCTCGTTGCGGTTGCCGTAGCAGGTGGTGAAGAGCACCACCTGGCCGCGTGTCTCGGAACTCGCCTGCGCTGGCAAGTCTTTTTTCAGCGTGCGCTTCAGACGCGCCCGCGCGCTCCTGGAATGAAAGACTGGCAGCGGCGCGCGCGGATCCACGCCGAGGGTCTGGTCGAGCAGCTTGCGCGCGAGTCCCACCCGATTGACCGCGTTGACCACCTCGGCCACGATCGGAATCCCGGCGATGCGTCCGACCGCATCGGTCGAGCTGAGCACTCGCTCGGCGAGCCTGAGCTCGCCCTTGGCGGCGCGAACCGCCTTGGCACGCAGCATCAGGTGCGGAAAGTCGACGTTCCACGGGTGCGGCGGCACATATGGACACTTGGTCATGTAGCACATGTCGCATAGGTAACAGTGCTCGATGACCTTCCAATAAACGGTCTTGTCGACGCCATCGAGCTCCAGGGTCGCAGATCCGTCGATGGCATCGAACAGGGTCGGGAATGCCTGGCAGAGGCTGAAGCACCGCCGACAGCCATGACAGATGTCGAAGACGCGGTGCAGCTCCTTCTCGAGCGCGGCTTCGTCGTAAAAGCCGGGATTGCGCCAGTCGAGCGGGTGACGGACGGGGGCCTCGAGGCTACCTTCGCGGCCCCCGTCCTTCGTAGTGGTGCCTGCCACTCTGTGGTGCCCGAGTAACGCCTATATTTAGAGGCTGTCCAGCGCCTTCTGGAAGCGATTGGCGTGTGAGCGCTCGGCCTTGGCCAGCGTCTCGAACCAGTCGGCGATCTCGCCGAACCCCTCTTCACGCGCCTGCTTGGCCATTCCCGGATACATGTCCGTGTACTCGTGGGTCTCGCCGGCGATGGCGGCCTTGAGATTCAGCTTGGTCTCGCCGATCGGAAGACCGGTCGCCGGATCACCCACCGCCTCGAGGTATTCGAGATGCCCATGGGCGTGGCCGGTCTCGCCTTCCGCGGTGGATCGAAACACCGCCGACACATCGTTGTAGCCCTCGACATCGGCCTTGGCCGCGAAATACAGATAACGACGATTCGCCTGCGATTCGCCGGCAAATGCGTCCTTCAGATTCTTCTCAGTTTTGGTTCCACCGAGTTTCATGTCAGCTACCTCCGCACGGGGTGAGTAAGGGTTTAGACTGATTCTAATGCGCCGCAGATAATGCGCAAGACCCGAGATGGTTTGCTAGTCTGATCGCATGGCAGGCAAGCCGGAAGCGCCCGAAGCGTCAACGACTTCATCGCCGGGCTTCGAGCAGTCGCTCGCGCCGCTCGAGGCGCTGGTCGCGCAATTGGAGTCCGGCGATCTGCCGCTCGATCAGGCATTGGCGCGCTTCGAGCAGGGCGTCCGTCTGACCCGCGAGTGCCAGAGCGCCCTGAGCGCCGCTCAACTGAAGGTCCAGCTATTGTTGCAGCGCGGCGAGAGCCTCATCATGGAAGAATTCGATCCGATTGCCGGCGAGCCCGGTCCAGCGGAGTAACCGGCACATATATGTCCGAAGGACTCTCTTCGTACCCGCTGCTTTCGACCATCGAAACGCCAGCGGATCTTCGGGCATTGCCCGAGCAGAACCTGCCGGCGCTGGCTGCGGAGCTGCGTGAGTTTCTGATCCAGACCGTGAGCACACGTGGTGGCCATTTCGCGGCCGGACTCGGCACCGTCGAACTGACCATCGCGCTGCATTATGTCTTCAACACACCCGATGATCGGCTGGTCTGGGATGTCGGTCACCAGGCCTATCCACACAAGGTGCTGACGGGCCGTCGCGACCGGTTGCACACCATCAAGCAGCGCGGCGGACTGGCCCCCTTCCCGGTTCGCAGCGAGAGCCCATACGACGCCTTCGGAGTCGGTCATTCGAGTACCTCGATTGCGGCTGCGCTCGGCATGGCCATCGCCGCAGCACGCCAGAACACCGGCCGTCGCGCTGTCGCGGTGATCGGTGATGGCGCCATGAGCGCCGGCATGGCATTCGAAGCGCTCAACCATGCCGGCAGTCTGCCGGTCGATCTGCTGGTGGTACTCAACGACAACGACATGTCGATTTCGGAGAACGTCGGCGCGCTGTCGAACTACTTGGCGCGCGTCATTTCCGGCCCGTTGTACGCGCAGCTGCGCGAAAGCGGCCGGCGCGCGCTGCGGCAGATGCCGACGATGCGCCGCCTGGCACGCCGCTCGGAGGAGCACGTCAAGGGCATGGTGCTGCCGGGCACACTGTTCGAAGAGATGGGTTTCAACTATGTCGGCCCGATCGACGGGCACGATCTGAAGTCGCTGCTGCGTGCGCTGCGCACCTTGCGCGGCGCGCACGGCCCGCAGCTGCTGCATATCGTGACCTGCAAGGGTAAGGGTTATGCGCCAGCCGAGGCCGATCCGATCACCTGGCACGGTCCGGGTCCGTTCGATCCGGTCAGCGGCGCCATCCGCAAGGAAAAGCCAGGTACTCCGAGCTACTCGCAGATCTTCGGCCAGTGGCTGTGCGACATCGCCGAGCGCGACCAGCGCATCGTCGCGATCACGCCCGCCATGCGCGAGGGTTCAGGGCTGGTGGAATATTCGCGCCGCTTTCCCGATCGCTACTTCGACGTTGCGATTGCCGAGCAGCACTCGGTCACTTTCGCCGCGGGCCTCGCCGCCGAGGGCCTGAGGCCCGTGGTGGCGATCTACTCGACCTTCCTGCAGCGCGGTTACGACCAGCTGATCCACGACGTCGCCGTGCAGCGCCTGCCGGTGCTGTTCGCCATCGATCGTGCCGGTTTCGTCGGCAGCGACGGCGCGACCCACCACGGCAGCTACGATCTGAGCTACCTGCGCTGCATTCCGAACATGGTGGTGATGGCACCTGCGAACGAAGACGAGTGCCGTCAGATGCTCTACTCCGCCACGCTCTGGGATGTGCCGTCCGCGGTGCGCTATCCGCGCGGCGCGGGTCCGGGCGTGCCGATCGCCGAGGAATTCACCGCGCTCGAGCTCGGCCGCGCCGAACTGCGGCGCCATGGCAACAGCGGGCTTGCGCTGCTGGCGTTCGGCAGCATGGTCACGACGGCCCAGTGGCTGGGCGAGCGGCTGGACGCCACCGTGGTCAACATGCGTTTCATCAAGCCACTCGATCTGGCCATGCTGCGTGAGATCGCATCGACCCACGCCGGCATCGTCACGCTCGAAGAGAACATGATTGCCGGCGGCGCCGGCAGTGCTTGCGCCGAGGCGCTCGACGCCGAAGGGCTGATGCTGCCGCGGCTGCACATCGGCATTCCGGATCGGTTCACCGAACACGGCAGCCGCGATGACTGCCTGGCCGCCGCGGGACTTGATCCTGCCAGCATCGCCGCCGCAATCGACAGCTGGCGCGCCGAGGTGCCCGCCTTGAAACCGAGCCGCGCCGCCACCAAGTTAGCCGCAGGAGCGGGTCTACCATGAGTACTGCCGTACAGCCCCGAATCGCCAAAGTCATATCCGTCGAGGACGTCCAGTCCCGGGCGGATACGCGGCGTCTGCCGATAAATCGGGTCGGTATCAAGGACATACGTCATCCCGTGCGGGTCAAGGACCGCTCGACCGGCGAGCAGCATACGGTTGCGACCTTCAACATGTACGTCAACCTGCCGCACAATTTCAAAGGCACGCACATGTCGCGCTTCGTGGAGGTATTGCACCGCGAGCGCGAGATCTCGGTCGATTCCTTCCAGAACATTCTGACCGAGATGACCACGCGGCTCGACGCCGAGGCCGGTCACATTGAGATGTCGTTTCCCTATTTCGTCATGAAACGCGCGCCGGTGACCGGTGTCGAAAGTTTCATGGATTACCAGGCCTCACTGATCGGCGAGATCAAGCAGGGCAAGGCCAGTCTCTGGCTCAAGGTCGTCGTACCCGTTACGAGTCTGTGCCCGTGCTCGAAGAAGATCTCCGACTACGGCGCTCACAACCAGCGCTCGCATGTGAGCATCCGCACGCGGCTGCGCGAGCACATGTGGATCGAGGAGCTCATTGACATCGCCGAGAGCGAAGCCTCGTGCGAGCTCTGGGGCATCCTCAAGCGCCCGGACGAGAAATACGTAACCGAGCGCGCTTACGAGAATCCGAAGTTCGTCGAGGACATCGTGCGCGACGTCGCGCTGCGGCTCAACAAGGAGTCGCGCGTGGCCGCCTACGTGGTCGAGAGCGAGAATTTCGAGTCGATCCACAACCACAACGCCTACGCGCTGATCGAACGGGACAAAGATCAATCTGCCGACGGGCTCGCGCCGTCGAGCGTCGAACCGGACTGAACGCGCGCGACGCGCATCGTCGAAGTCTACCGTTAAGGAGTTTGTTTCCATGGCGAACGATCTGATCAACGTCAAGTCGGGCAATCCCGGACTGAACGACCGTACATTCAGTGGACTGCCGCGCCCCGCGCTCGAAGCCGAGCGCATGACGCTTCAGGGCACCATCAACAAATCGTTCCTGGCGCTGGTGGTCCTGATGGCGGCGGCGCTGTGGCCCTGGTCGCAGTTCATGCAGACCGGCAATGCGGCCGTCGTGGTCCCCGCCATGCTGATCGGCGGGATCGGCGGTCTCGTGCTGGCGCTCGTGATCAGCTTCAAGGCCACGACCGCGCCCTATCTGGTGCTGCCGTACGCGGCGCTCGAAGGCCTGGTGCTGGGCGGCATCTCGGCCATGCTCGAGAAGCGTTACCCCGGCATCGCAATTCAGGCCACGGCGCTGACTTTCGCTGTGCTCGCAGCATTGCTGCTTGCCTATAAGGCCCGCCTGATCCAGGCCACGCAGCGTTTCCGGTCCATCGTCATCGGTGGCACGTTCGCCATCATGCTGCTGTACCTCGTGACAGTCGTCCTCAATCTGTTCCACGTCGCCACGCCGTTCATGTACGACTCCTCGCCGCTGAGCATCGGACTGTCGCTGCTGGTCTGCGGCTTCGCGGCGCTGAATCTGGTGCTCGATTTCGATCTGATCGAGACCGGTGTTGCCCAGGGGGCGCCGCGCTACATGGAGTGGTATGGGGCCTTTGGCCTCCTGGTCACCCTGGTGTGGCTCTACATGGAAGTCCTGCGGCTGCTGAGCAAATTGCGGCAGCGCTGAGCCAGCGTCAGCACTCACCTACCTTGCATTGCAACACCGGCCGCTTCCGCCGGCGGCTGTGCACCGTTTACGTTCAGGATGCGTTCACCGCGTCCGCGTAAGGTGTGCATAGCCACCGCGCCTACCACATGAGAGGGTTTGCATGCGCTTACGAATCAGCCTGATGCTCGCCGGCTTGTCCCTGACAACGGCCAGCATGATGAGCGGCACGGCCGGCGCCGCGATCGCAATCGGCGTCTCCGTCAATTTCGCGCCCCCGGAGCTCCCGGTCTATGAGCAGCCTCCCGTGCCTGGGCCGGACTATCTATGGTCACCGGGCTACTGGGCCTGGGGTGGCGACGACTACTACTGGGTGCCGGGCACCTGGGTGCTGGCGCCTGAGCCGGGCTACCTCTGGACGCCAGGCTACTGGGGTTGGGGGGATGGCGTGTATCTCTGGCACGCCGGCTATTGGGGCCCGCATGTCGGCTTCTACGGCGGCGTCAACTACGGCTTCGGCTATGGCGGCGACGGCTACGCCGGCGGCGAATGGCGCGGCCGGGCGTTCTACTACAACCGCAGCGTCAACAACATTCCGGAGAGCGTCCACATCACGAATGTCTACAACCGCACCGTC
>DASYNV010000041.1:0-5264 GCA_036008365.1 Steroidobacteraceae bacterium
CGGTTATCTGAAAAGCCGCGTCGGCAATGCCATGAAATACGTCCATGGCTTCGAACAGGCCGCCGGCGAGGCGGCCCGCCGCCGCGGCGTCGACGGCATCGTCTGCGGCCACATTCATCGGCCCGAGATCGTCGAGCTCAACGGCATGCTCTACTGCAACGACGGCGATTGGGTCGATAGCTGCACGGCGCTGATCGAGGACCGCGGCGGCGAGCTCGAACTCTGGCATTGGAACGACGTCGGGACCGCTGTGCGTCCCGCGGTCGCGCCGCGGGCGGTACCTGCCGCTGCCTGACTTCTCACGGCCGCTAGTCGAATTCAGTCGGCAAGCCGGCCTCGCGCCGATGCGCGAACATGCGCTCGATCTGTCGCGGGTTGGTACGGCCTAGCGATAGCGGCGGCAGCTGCTCGAGCGGGAAGAATTCCACGCCACTGGTCTCGAGGCTGGTTCGCGCCTCGCCGCCGGTCAGCTCGCAGATGAAGAACAGCTTATAGATGGAGTAGGGCAGCGGGTTACGGTGACCCTGGCGGTGGTAGTCGTAAACAGCGGCGAGCTTCAGCGCCCGTGCCTCGAATCCCGACTCCTCGCGGATTTCACGCTCGACGCACTCGCGGGCCGATTGATTCACGTCGGCCCAGCCGCCCGGCAGCGTCCAGCCGCCGTCGCTGACTTCCTGCACCAGGAGTATGCGCTGATCGCGAAACGCCGCGCCGCGCACATCGACCTTGGGCGTCGCGTAGCCGGCTTCCTGCGCGAACATCGATTCGATGCGCTCGAGTTCCACGCCTGAACCCCGCGAGAACATTTCGGCCGCGATGCCACGCAGGCGCTGATAGCGCTCGAGATCGTAGGGATCCCGAGTGAATGCCAGCCCGGTTTGAGCGATCGCCTGCAGCTCGCGGGCCCAGAGCAGCCACTTCGGCTCGTCCATAGGGTTCTCGGCGGAAAGGTTGTAGAGTCGGGGCTCACTCGCGCTCACCGTCGGAGTCTCCCATGAAGCAAACCGCATCGGCTATCTGGTCTGGCGATCTCAAGCATGGATCGGGGGCGCTCTCGACGCACAGCGGCGTGCTCAAGGAGACGCCCTATTCCTTTGCCACCCGGTTTGAGGGCGCCAAGGGCACCAATCCCGAAGAGCTGATAGCCGCGGCGCATGCCGGCTGCTTCACCATGGCCCTGTCCGCCAAACTCGGGGTCGCCGGGTTCCAACCTAAGCGACTGGCGACCTCGGCGACAGTCTCGCTCGAGCTCGTGGCCGGCGATTGGAGCATCACCACCATTCACCTCGAGAACGAGGCCTGGATACCGGGAATCGGTGCCGAGAAATTTGAGCAGATCGCGGCCGACGCCAAGGCGAATTGCCCGGTGTCCCGACTGTTGAAGGCCGAAATCTCGCTGCACGCCAAACTGATGGGCGCTGCGTCCTGATCACGCCCGGGCGCTGCTTGGATAGGGCGCTGCTTGGACAGCGCACCCTCCCGGCAATCGCCCGGGCGACCCGCTCAATGCGAGTGGCGGTGCCGGTGATGCCGATGATGTCGGTGATGCGCCCCGTGCTGCCCCATGCTGGTGTCAGACAGCGAGGAGCCGAGACCCGCGGTCGCGGCGTCAGCCGATGCAAGCATCGGAGCACCGAACAACGTAGCGGCCAGGACGGCCAGAGCAGTCAGCTTGAACTTCATAAGTCTCAGTCATCCTTCAGTTGGTGATACAAAGCCCGCATTCGGGCGCCGCGTAGTTTAACGGCGCAGCTGCTGCAAGTGCGAGCAATACCATTGATAGGTTGCCGCCAGACCATCCGCCAGCGCGATTTTCGGGCGCCAACCCAGGGCGGTCAGCCGCGAAGTATCGAGCAACTTGCGCGGCGCGCCATCGGGTTTGGAGCGATCAAAGCGGATCGCGCCTCCGAATCCAACCGTGTCGGCGACCAAGCGTGCGAGCTCGGCGATACTGAGATCCTCGCCCCAGCCGACATTGATCCACATTTCGCCGGCGTAGTGCTGCATCAGGTAGAGACATGCGTCCGCGAGATCCTCCACGTGCAGGAACTCGCGCCGTGGCGCGCCGGTGCCCCAGACTTGGACCGCAGCCGCCCCCGCGAGCCTGGCTTCGTGGCACTTGCGCATCAGCGCCGGCAAGACGTGCGAGGTCTGCAGATCGAAATTGTCACCGGGACCGTAGAGGTTCGTCGGCATGGCACAGATGGCATCGAAGCCATACTCGCGCCGGTAGGCCTGGCACATTTTCAGACCGGCGATCTTGGCAATGGCATACCACTCGTTGGTGGGCTCGAGTGGCCCGGTCAATAGGCACTCTTCCTGCATCGGTTGCGGCGCTTCACGCGGATAAATGCAGCTCGAGCCGAGAAACAGCAATTTCCGGGTCCCGTGGCGGTATGCGGCGTCGATGATATTGGTCTGAATCTGCAGGTTGTCGCGCAGGAAAGCGGCCGGATGGCTGCGGTTGGCCTCGATTCCGCCGACCTTCGCCGCCGCCAGGAAGACGAAGTGCGGACGCTGCTCGGCAAAGAAATTCTCGACCGCCGCAGCGGACCGCAGATCGAGCTCGGCGCGGGTTCGCAGCAGCAGAACACCGGCTCCGGCTGAACGCAGCCGGCGCACGATCGCCGAGCCCACCAGGCCCTGGTGTCCGGCGACGAAAATCGGTGCATCGAGCAGCGCCGCGTTCATTCGCGGGATTGGTACACCTTGAATCCCTGGCGCAGCATGAGCGCATCGCGCTGCGCCAGATCGAGGTCTGCGGTCACCATCTCGTTCACGAGGGTCGCGAAGTCGATTTCAGGCTTCCAGCCCAGCCGCTCTCGCGCCTTGCTGGCGTCCCCGAGCAGCGTGTCGACTTCGGTCGGGCGGAAGTAGCGCGCATCGATCTTGATGAGCGTGCGGCCGCTCTTGCCATCGACGCCGCGCTCCTCGAGGCCCTCGCCATGCCATTCGAGGCGCATGCCCAGTGCCAGCGCCGCCAGCTCCGCGAACTCGCGCACCGAGTGTTGCTCGCCCGTGGCGATTACGAAATCCTCCGGCAGGGGCTGCTGCAGCATGAGCCATTGGGCGCGCACGAAGTCGCGGGCGTGACCCCAATCGCGCAGCGAGTCGAGATTGCCCAGAAATACGCAATCCTCGAGACCCGCGCGCACGCGCGCCAGGCCGCGCGTGATCTTTCGCGTCACGAAGGTCTCGCCGCGGATCGGCGACTCGTGGTTGAACAGGATGCCGTTGCAGGCGTAGAGCCCATAGGCCTCGCGGTAGTTGACGGTGATCCAGTAGGCGTAAAGCTTGGCCGCGGCATAGGGCGAGCGGGGATAGAAGGGCGTGGTCTCCTTCTGTGGGACCTCCTGCACCAGGCCGTACAGCTCCGAGGTGGAGGCCTGGTAGAAACGGGTCCTGGTCCCGAGTCCGAGGATGCGAATCGCTTCGAGCACCCGCAGCGCGCCGAGCGCATCCGAATTCGCCGTGTACTCGGGTGTCTCGAACGAGACACCGACGTGGCTTTGCGCGGCGAGATTGTAGATCTCGTCCGGCTGGACCTGCTGGATGATGCGAATCAGGTTGCTGGCATCGGTAAGATCGCCGTAGTGCAGGTGCAGGCGCACGCCGCGCTCGTGCGGATCCTGGTACAGGTGATCGATGCGGTCGGTGTTGAAAGAGGAAGCGCGCCGCTTGACACCGTGAACCTCATAGCCCTTATCGAGCAGCAGCTCGGCAAGGTAGGCACCATCCTGGCCCGTAATGCCGGTGATCAAGGCTCGTTTCATGCGCGCGGCTCAGTGGACTTAGTTGTTCAGCCTAGCCTGCTTTGGCTACAGCAGCAATTGGGCCGGCGACGGCGCTCAGCTCCGCGCCGCGCGGCACCTGCGGCGGCGTCTCCTGCTGCAGCACCATGACCGCGCGCAGACCGGGGTGGTTGTCCTCCAGCTGCAGCGCGCTGCCGTGCAGCCGGGCCACGGCGTCGACCAGGCTCAGCCCAAGGCCCACGCCGGGCGTGCCGCGGCTGGCGTCACCGCGATAGAAGCGCTCGATCACCTTCGGCCGCTCGGCATCGGGAATACCGGGACCGGTATCGGCGACCGTGACCCCGACGGAGTGACTGAGTCCGCGGCGGACTTCGACGCGGATGCTGCCGCCTTCGGGCGTGTACTTGAGCGCGTTGTCGATCAGATTGCCGAGCGCCTGTGCCAGCAGCACCGGATCGCCGCGAACCGGAGACGGTCCGTTGCTGCTCACGGACAGTGTGCAATTTTTGAGCTCGGCGGCAGGCTGGTAGAACTCGACGGCGTTGGCCGCAACCTCGGCCATATCGAGCGCAATGAATCCCGAGCGACGCATGCCGCTGTCGATCTCGGCCAGGCGCAGCAGCGCGTTGAACAATCGGATGACGCGATCGACGTCGGCCACGGCCGCTTCGAGCTCGGTGAAAGTCTGCTCGACCGAGGGCCGTGTAAGCGACAGCTCCTCGAGGCGCGAGCGTAGCTCCGCCAGCGGCGTGCGCAGATCGTGCGCAATTGCGTTGGATACGTTGCGTACGCCGTGGATCAGCTGCTCGATCTGTTCGAGCATGCCGTTGATGGTCTGCGACAACGTATTGAGCTCATCGCCACTTCGATCGGTGTCGAGGCGGCGGCTCAGGTCACCCTGGATGATTGCCGAGACCGTCTGACGAATGCCGTGGATGCGGTCGAGCAGCGCGCGCCGGATCAGGATGCCGCCGAGGGTTCCGAAGATCGACAGTATGCCGACGGCGCCGGCCAGCGCGTACCAGAACCGATGCTCGAGCGGCTTGTAACGCGCCAGATCGCGGCCCACCAGCAGGTTGTAGCCGCCCGGCAGAGCCGCATAAACGAAATCGGCACTCGTGAGGTGACCGCCAGATTCGACATCGATGGTGTAGCTGCCGGAGTTCGCCGGCACATTCGCCGGCCAGGTGTTCAGGTTGCCGGCCAGCGGCCGGAAGGATGCGTCGCTCAGCAGCAGAAAGCGCTCATTCGGGATATTGAGGCCGATGCGGGTATCGATGTAGCGGATCAGTCCCGGGGCGCCCTCGCGCCGGAACACATCGGTGAGTCGCTGGGCATCCGCCTGCAGGATCTCGGCGCGACCATCCTGCATGGTTACGCGCCAGGCGTACCAGATCGGGGTGGCAAACAGCGCCAGCGCGGCCATACCTAAGCTGATGTAGCCGACCGCGAGGTTCAGTGCCGATGAACGCATGAACAAGTACATCCACGGTCAATTAAACAGCAACCGGT
>DASYNV010000042.1:0-1671 GCA_036008365.1 Steroidobacteraceae bacterium
ATCTGCTCACAGTTGCTTTACCGCGTCTGATACGGGCCACCCAGCTCATCTGAATAGGCCGAATCAGCCTGACTGCTGTCCGAGTGTTTCGGCACGCTGGACTTCGGGATGGTGCCGGCGTCGTTCATCCGCTGCATCTGATCCTTGACCTGTTGCTGGCAGGTCTTGCGCACGTCGGCATCCGAACTGGTGGAGTCCTGCGTCTTCTGCTGCTGCACGCAGTCCTGCATGAGTTTCCAGTGCACCGCTCTGGCATTGGTCATCTCCGGTGCGGTGCTCGCCGGGTCATCGGCAAATGCCTGGGCGCCGCAAACCATGACGCCGCCGCAAATCAGCGAGGCCACGACTCTGTTCATAACACTGCCCTCCATTCCGGTGCGAAAAAATGCCTGACCACCCGCGGCGTATGAGCGGGGAGGTCAGGCGCCTCGCTGCACCTGAGGATTGAGCGATGAACCTCGATCCCAATCGGGCGTCTGCGGGGCGAGATCACTATCGCCGAAAGGGCTGGCCAGACTCTGTCGCCGACCGCAGCGAACGACTGTCGGATGCGTCTCACCGAAGCTCAGCACGAGCCGCGGGTTTGTCATCCGCTGACTGACGACCGAGCGCGGCAATTCCCGCCATGGCGAACTGCACCAGCTGCCGGGTAACCAGTTCCGCATTCTGTGGAGCCAGCCTGAGTTCCGGGAATACGCGCCGCAATTTGTGCCGATCGAACAGCAGCATCACGGCACAGGGTGCCATGACGCTCAGACAGGCGCGCGCGACCGCCGGATCGTGCGGCGGCCGGCCCGCGAGCGCGCCCACGATCGATTTCAGCATCAGCGCACGCTGGCGTAGCGTGCGATCGTGCGATTTTCCATACAGCGGTGATGGGCTGACGAACTCGCGCCCAAACAGCTTCCCTGCCCATGTGCGCGAGGCGGAGCTCGCGAGCGCGCCGACGATCAGCCGCAGAAACGACTCGAGCTTGAGTGCCGGCGTCGGCTGCGCCGCCACCGCCGCGCGCAATGCCTCGGTGCTCAGCAGGCGTCGCTGCGCTTCATCCAGAACCTCGCGATAGAGCCCGTGCATGCCGCCGAAGTGATAGACGATCGACGCCGGATGCGTGCCAGCGCGGCGGCAGATCTCTTGGCCGGTAGCGCCCTGCAGGCCGCGCTCGGCGAACAGCTGACCGGCGACCTCGATCAAGCGTGCGTGCGTCCGCTCGCCGTGCGCCCGAACCGTTTTGCGCCGCCCCATGAGCGGGAGTGTACGCAGACGCCGGGCAAATTCAATTAAATTCGAATTCAAATTCGAATTGTATTAGAGTCGGGCGCTACCGCGAGGTGACGCTGATGCCGACACGCGTGCGAATCGCTTTGATACTCGCCGGCCTGATCGGGCTCGCTCTGCTGTCGTGGTGGTGGCTCGAATCGCGCCAGCACGCCCGCACCGAGCTCGAGCTCTACGGCAATATCGATCTGCGGCAGGTCGACCTGCCCTTCAACGGCAGCGAGCGGGTTGCAGAGGTATTGGTGCAAGAAGGCGATCACGTCACACGCGGACAGGTGCTGGCGCGTCTGGACACCAGCCGCCTCGCCCCGCAGGTCGCCAAGGCCGAGGCCGACCTCGCGGCGCAACAGCAGAACGTCAACCGGCTCCACAATGGCAGCCGGCCGGCGGAGA
>DASYNV010000043.1:0-1707 GCA_036008365.1 Steroidobacteraceae bacterium
TCGGCCGCCATCTGCGGCAGCGAGGTCAGGATCACCGCGCTGTCGAAGCCCTCCATGAAGAGCGCACCCGCCACCGTCAGCGCAACGCGGCGCGGCGCGGCATGAGCAAGTGGGCGCGGTCGAGAGTGGGATCCGGCCGTAGTCATCGGCCCATTATGGCCCGGCGCGGCGGCGGCGCCAGGATCGCGGCGCAGGCCGCTGCAATGATCAATCGGGGCTGCGAGAAACCCGGCCGGCGTTGTCGAGCAGCTGCTCGAGCGTCAGCGCATCGATCGGCTTGGTCAGATGAGCCTCGATTCCGGCTTCGAGCGCAAGCTCTCTGTCTTCGGCCCGTCCCCAGCCCGATAGCGCGATGAGGATCGGGCAGCGGCCGTCGTTCTGGGCACGCGCGCGGCGCGCAACCTCGTAGCCGCTGATGTCGGGCAGCCCGATGTCGAGCAGCACCACGTCGGGATGAAACTGACTGATCTCGCGCAACGCATCGCTGCCACGGTAAGCGGTCCGGGCTGTGTGACCCGAAAGCTGCAGCAGCGTGCACAGGCTGTCGGCCGCGTCGGCGTTGTCGTCCACGATCAATACGCGGCGCGGCGTGCCGGGCGCGACACTGGCGCCGGCGCCCGCGCCCGCCGATACGCGCGCGTCGGGCAGCGCGTCGGTGCATAGCGGCAGCCGCACGATAAATTCCGTGCCCTGGCCGAGCCCCTCACTCGAGGCGCTGATGCTGCCACCGTGCATTTCGATCAGGCGTCGGCTGAGTGCGAGGCCGATACCGAGGCCGCCGTGATGACGCCGACTGCCGCCATTGGCCTGCACGAACATGTCGAAAATGCGCGTCGACATCTCGGGCGCGATCCCGACGCCGTCGTCCTGCACCGTGATCACGGCCTCATCGTCTTCGCGGCGCGCCTGCAGCACGATATGACCGCCGGGACTGGTGTACTTGGCCGCATTCTCCAGCACGTTGAAGAGCGCCTGCGCGATCCGGATGGCATCGGCATGTATCAACATCGGGCTATCGGGCAGATTGACGGTGAAATGATGCTCACGTGCCTCCATCGCCGCACGCGCGGACTCCGCGACGCTCGAGACGATGCCGGCGAGACTCTCGCTGTGTCGCCGCAACTCGATCTTGCCCTGCGTGATGCGCGACATCTCGAGCAGGTCATCGATGAGCCGCGTCATGTGCGCTGCCTGACGATCGATCATGTCCCGCGCCTGTACCAGGCGGTCGTCGGCGGTGTCGAGTTTCTTGAGCACGTAGGCCGCCGCGCGGATCGGCGCCAGCGGGTTGCGCAGCTCATGCGCGAGCGTCGCCAGGAATTCGTCCTTGCGTTTGTCGGCCTCTCGCAGCCGGTCGTTCACCTGGCGCACATACTCGGCTGCGGCCGCCAGGGCGGCATGGTGCTTGGCCAGGCTCATGTCTGTCAGCACAGCGCCGCAGCAGCGCAGCCCCTTGACGAGCAGTGAATTCAGCGATGCATGCACCGGCAGCGCCTCGCCGCTGCGGTTGCGGAGCGTGAGTTCGCCCGACACACAGGCGTTGCGCCCGCTCTGCAGCAGATCGTTGAAGGCGCTGACCTCCTCGGGTGCTATCCAGTCGGTGAAAGTCGTGCCGGCGAGCTCGGCGCTGCTGGCGCCGAGCATCGTCGCCAGACGCGGGTTGCTGTAGAGGATCAACCCCTCCTCGGACAGCGTCACCGCGCCCTC
>DASYNV010000044.1:0-10606 GCA_036008365.1 Steroidobacteraceae bacterium
CGCGGCATGCAGCGTCATGCCGCGCGGAATGAAGAGCGGGTCGTAGCCGAATCCGTTGGTGCCGGCTGGCTCGGAGGCGATGATGCCCTCCCAGAGACCGTGCGCCAGCACCGGCGCCGGATCGTCGGCCGCGCGCACGAGCGCCAGCACGCAGCGGTAGCGCGCGGTGCGGGCCGGTGTCGGTACCGCGGACAGCTCCGCGAGCAGTTTCGCATTGTTGTCCGCGTCGGAAGCCGACTCGCCCGCGTAGCGCGCGGAGTAAACCCCGGGTCTGCCATCGAGCGCGTCGACCTCGAGCCCCGAGTCGTCCGCCAATGCCGGCAGGCCGCTGGCCCGCGCGGCGTGGCGCGCCTTGAGCAGTGCGTTGGCCTCGAACGTAGCGCCGGTCTCGGCGGCGCCGGCGATCTCCAACGTGGTTTGCAGCACCAGCTCGAGCTGGAAATTGCGCAGCAGCGCCGCGAACTCTCGCTGCTTGCCTGGGTTGGCGCTCGCGAGCACGACCCGGCGACCCTGCCGGACACCCGCTTCAGGCACTGAGTGCCTGCGCCTGCAGTGCGCACAGCTCACCGATGCCGGTGGCCGCGAGATTGAGCAGTGCATCGAGCTCGTGGCGGCGAAAGGCGTGTCCCTCGGCCGTTCCCTGCACCTCGATGAAGGCGCCGCCGTTATTCATGACCACATTCATGTCGGTCTCGGCTTCCGAATCCTCGGCGTAATCGAGATCGAGCATCGCCACCCCGCGCACGATTCCGACCGACACCGCGGCCACCTGGCCGTGCAGAGGACTTGCGTGCAGCAGCCGGCGCGCCTGCAGGCCCTCGCAGGCATCCGCCAGCGCCAGAAAGGCGCCCGTGATCGAGGCGGTGCGCGTGCCGCCATCGGCCTGCAGCACATCGCAATCCACGGTGACGGTGCGCTCGCCCAGCGCCGCGAGATCGACTGCGGCGCGCAACGAGCGGCCGATCAGGCGCTGGATCTCCTGGCTACGTCCGGTCTGCTTGCCACGCGCGGCTTCGCGCGGACTGCGCGTATGCGTGGCGCGCGGCAGCATGCCGTATTCGGCCGTCACCCACCCTTGCGACTTGCCGCGAAGAAACGGCGGCACACCGTCCTCGACGCTGGCGGTGCAGAGCACGCGCGTGTCGCCGAATTCGACCAGCACCGAGCCCTCTGCGTGGCAGGTGAAGCGGCGCGTGAAGCGCACCGGCCGGATCGCATCGGCGGCGCGGCTGTTGAAACGCAAGGGTCGGTTCAAGTCATCACTCCCGGTCGAGAAAGCGCAGTGCAGCGACCGATGTATTGTCGCTGGCAGCGCCGGCATTGAGCAGCGCCTGAGAGGCCAGAGCCTCCAGCGTATCGCCCAGCGACAGGCCGAGGGTCACGAACGCGCTGGCGATCATCGCTTCATCGAGGTTGGCCCAGAAACCATCGGTACAGACCAGCAGCACATCGCCGGGCAACAGCGCATGCCGCGAGCTGATCGCCATCTCCGGCAGGATCGCCTCGCCGCCAAGGCACGACTCGACGAAATTGCGCATCGGATGATTCTGCACCTGGCCGGCGCTGATTACGCCCTCGCGCACCAGCAACTCGACGTGACTGTGATCGCGCGTGCGATCGCGTACCCGGCCGGCACGAAGATGATAGACACGGCTATCACCTACATGCGCCCAATAGGCCGAGGACTGCTGCACCACGCAAACCGCGCAGGTGGCGCGCGGGCGCAGCTCGATCGGCACCGGCGAGCCATAGACCACAATGCCCTGGTGCGCGACGCCCAACGACAGGTGCAGGAATCCCAGGGGATCGAGCAGCGGCAACTGGCTCTGCGTGAAGCGCTCGCTCATGCTGCGCTCGGCAATTTCGGCCGCGGCCTCGCCGTCGGCATGACCCCCCATGCCATCGCACGCGATCAGCAGCGCCGCCTCCTGCGCCACCGCGACGGAAACGCGATCCTGATTACTTTCGCGTGTGCCCTGCAGGCTTAAATCCGCACATTCGACCCGCAAGCGAGCTCCGGCGCTTTACGCTAAACTTCCGCGCGCTTTATACACCATCAGCCTCCCATGATCGCAAGCATGACGGGTTTCGCGCGGCACGAGCGCACCGGCCCTTACGGCACGCTCGTTTGCGAGATCCGCAGCGTCAATCACCGCTTTCTCGATGCCACGCTGCGGCTACCCGACAGCTGCCGCGCGCTGGAACCGGTGCTGCGCCAGGCGCTCGCTGCCAAGCTCAATCGCGGCAAGGTCGATTGCACGCTGCAGCAGCGCGCCGCCCCGACCGGCGTCGCGGGCCTCGACATCGATCAGGAGATGCTCAAGCGGTTGCTCGAGCGGCTCGCCGAACTCAAACAGGCGCTGGCGCAACCTCCGGCGCAGATAGATCTGATCGAATTGCTGCGCTGGCCTGGCGTGCTGCGGGAATCCGATGCCGCTGGCGATGAACTGCAGCAGTCCGCGCAGGCGCTGTTCGCACAGACCCTGACCGAGCTGGCCAGCGCCCGGGCGCGCGAGGGTGAGCGGCTGTCCGCGTTGATCGAGCAGCGCTTGAGCGCGTTGTCGCAGATGATCGACGCCACGCGGGTCCGCCTGCCCGAGGCCCAGGCGCGTATCCGCCAGCGATTTGCCGAGCGCCTGCAGGAGCTCAGAGTGCAGGTCGATCCGGAGCGCATCGAGCAGGAGATCGCACTGCTGCTGCAGCGCTTCGACGTGGCCGAAGAGCTCGACCGGCTCAGTGGCCACATCGTCGAGGCACGGCGCGCGCTCGCGGGCAGTGAGCCCGCCGGCCGGCGGCTCGATTTCCTGATGCAGGAATTCAACCGCGAGGCCAATACGCTGTCCTCGAAATCGCAGGATCAGGAGACGACGCGCACCGCGGTCGACATGAAGGTGCTGATCGAGCAGATGCGCGAACAGGTGCAGAACATCGAGTAGGCTGTCAGCCTGTGGGTCAACTGTTCGTCATTTCCGCACCGTCCGGGGCCGGCAAGACCAGCCTGGTGCGCGCGCTGCTGGCGGAGCGCCCGAACCTCGTGGTGTCGGTCTCGCACACCACGCGCACGCCGCGTCCGCAGGAGCTCGAAGGGCGTGACTACTACTTCGTGACGCCGGCGCGTTTTCACGAGCTCACGGAGCAGTCTGCATTCCTCGAGCATGCCTGCGTGTTTGACAATTTCTACGGTACCGGCAAGGCGCAGATCGAGCAGAAGCTCGCGGCCGGCAAGGACGTACTGCTCGAGATCGACTGGCAGGGTGCGCAGCAGGTCCGGCGCGCGATGCCGGCCTGCAAGACCATATTCATCCTGCCGCCTTCACGCTCGGTGCTGGAGCAGCGCCTGCGGGAGCGCCGCACCGACAGCGCGGCGACGATCGCCCGCCGGCTGGCCGATGCGGCCACGGATATGTCGCACTACAAGGAATTCGACTTCGTGGTGGTGAACGACAACTTCGAGCGCGCCACGATGGAGCTTAGGTCCGTCCTCGACGGCGGCGCGGCCGATCTCAAGGCCTCGCGGCCCGCGATTTCCAGCCTGATCCAAAGCCTGATAGGCTTCCATACTGCTTAGCTTGTCGCGGCCACGCCGCTGGCCGCTGCTGCGCCTTTGCAGTACACTGCAAGGGCAACCCCCGGTATTTTCAGGATATTCATAGCCATGGCCCGAGTCACTGTCGAAGACTGTCTGCAAAACGTCGATAACCTGTTCCAGCTGGTGCTGCTGGCCAGTCAGCGCGCGCGGCGTCTTGCGAACGGCGCCGAGCCGACGGTGCCGATCGAGAACGACAAGGCCACGGTGCTGGCGCTGCGTGAGATCGCAGCCGGCAACATCACGCCGGAGATGCTGCGCGAGCCTGAGCCGCGGCCCGAGGCCCTGGTGCCCGATGCCGACAACGAGGCCACCTTCCGCGCGCCGCAGTTTGGACTGATTGATCGCGAGCTCTGAACCCGAAGCGACTCGAGGTTCTCTCTACGAGACAACCGTGGACTATGCGTCTTCGCTGTTGGGGTTACTGCCCGGCGCGAAGCGCACCACACCGGGCGTCAAGGAGCTGTTAGCCAAGGTTTCGACCTACCTGCCGCCCGAGCAGGTCGAGCGAGTTCGCACCGCCGCCGAATTCGGCGCGGCCGCGCATCAGGGTCAGACGCGCGTTTCGGGCGAACCCTATATCACGCATCCGGTCGCGGCCGCCGTCATCCTGGCCGACCTGCACCTCGATGCCGATACCATCGTCAGCGCGATCCTGCACGACGTCATCGAAGACACCCCGATCGCGAAGGCGGACATCGCGCAGCGCTTCGGTAACGATGTGGCGGAAATCGTCGACGGGGTCACCAAGCTCGATCAGATCCGCTTCAAGAACCGCGAAGAGGCGCAGGCGGAGAACTTCCGCAAGATGCTGCTGGCGATGGTGCGCGATCTGCGCGTGATCCTGGTCAAGCTTGCCGACCGCACCCACAACCTGCGCACCATCGAAGCGCTGGCGCCGGCCAAGCGCCGCCAGATCGCGCGCGAAACGCTCGATATCTATGCGCCGGTGGCCGAGCGGCTCGGGTTGTACGCCATGAAACTCGAGCTCGAGGATCTCGGTTTCCACAGCCTCTATCCGCAGCGCTACCGCGTCATCGAGCGCGCGCTCAAACGTGCGCGCGGCAATCAGAAGGAATTCCTGGCCAAGATCCGGGCGCAGCTCGAGACGGCGCTCAAGAAGGCCGGCCTCACCGGCCATGTCGAGGCACGCGAGAAGCATCTCTACAGCATCTATCGCAAGATGCTGCGCAAGCGCGCGCCGCTGTCCGAGATCGTGGACGTCTACGGACTGCGCATCATCGTCGACTCGGTCGACAACAACTATCGCGCACTCGGCATCGTGCACAGCGTCTACAAGCCGATGCCGGGCCGCTTCAAGGACTACGTGGCGATCCCGCGCATCAACGGCTACCAGTCGCTGCACACCACGCTGTTCGGGCCCAATGGCGTACCGATCGAGGTGCAGATCCGCACCGAGGACATGAACCACATCGCCGAGTCGGGCATCGCGGCGCACTGGAAGTACAAGCACGATGAGAGTGAGGGCTCGGCGCAGCAGGAGCGCGCGCGCAAGTGGCTCTCGAACCTGGTCGAGATGGAAGTCGGCGGCAACTCCGAGGAATTCATCGAGAGCGTCAAGGTCGACCTGTTTCCCGACAAGGTCTATGTGTTCACACCGCGCGGCGAAATCCTGCGCCTGCCGCGCGGCGCAACCGTGGTGGATTTCGCCTATGCGGTGCACACCGACATCGGCAATCGCTGCGTCGCCGCCAAGATCGATCGCCGGTTGACGCCGCTGCGCGCGGTCCTGCGCAACGGCCAGACCGTGCAGATCATCACGGCCAAGGGTGCGACGCCGAATCCCTCCTGGGTGAATTTCGTCGTCACCGCCAAGGCGCGCTCAGCGGTGCGGCACTACCTCAAGAGCCTGCATCGCAGCGAGGCGGTCGAACTCGGTCGGCGGCTGCTGAGCCAGGCGCTGGCGGAATTCGACATCGAGCTCAAGAAGCTGCCGGCCGAAATCATGCAGTCGGCGCTCATGGAATTCGCCCTCAAGGAGGCGAATGAGCTGTTCGAGAAGATCGGCCTCGGCGAGCGACTGGCACCGCTGGTGGCGCGGCGCCTGCTACCGAGCGACCGTTCCGACACGCCCAATCTCACCGATACCCTTAGCGGCGCGGCCTCGCCGCTCGCAGTGGCTGGCACGGAAGGCCTGCTGGTCAGCTACGCACACTGCTGTTACCCGCTCCCGAACGATCCGATCTTCGCCTTCCTGAGTACCGGCCGCGGCATCGTGGTTCATCGCGAGACCTGCGCCAATGTGGCGGACTACCGCAGACAGCCGGACAAGTGGCTGCCGGTGACCTGGCAGCACAAGCCCGGGCGGCTGTTCCTGGCGGAGATTCGCATCGACATCGTCAATCGCATGGGCATGCTGGCGGCGCTGTCGGCTGCGATTGCCGCCACCAACACCAACGTCAACCACGTCACCATCGATCAGCGCGACGCCGAGACCCAGGTCCTGATCTTCATCGTCGAAGTCTCGGACCGGCCGCACCTGGCGCGCATCATGCGCGTCGTGCGCCGCATGCCGGATGTGCTGCGCGTGGTGCGCGCAATTGCCAGCAATGCCCATGGTCAGCGCCACGGGCCCAAGAGTGACGCCACCGACGATGCCGGCGATGATGCCGGCGATGCGGCCGGGGATCAGGCCCAGCAGGCCTGAGGAGCCGGATTGAGTTTTCAATGTGAGCAGTGAGCCATCATGAAACGACAGATCATCCAAACGCCCGATGCGCCCAAGGCAATCGGCCCCTATTCACAGGCGGTTCGAACCGGCGACACGGTCTATGTCTCGGGGCAGATTCCGCTCGATCCGGCCAGCGGCCAGCTCGTCAGCGGCGACATCGAGGCCGAGATCCGCCGCGTGTTCGACAATCTCAAAGCGATCGCGCAGGCTTCCGGCGGCACGCTTGCCCATGTCGTCAAACTCAGCGTCTTCCTGACGGACCTGTCGCACTTTCCGAAGGTCAACGAACTCATGACCACGTACTTCAGCGAGCCCTACCCGGCGCGCGCCGCGATCGGCGTGGCGGCATTGCCGCGTGGCGCTCGAGTCGAGATGGAGTGCGTACTGAGTCTCGCCTGACGCGCGCGGCCGGCGGGGCGCCGGCGCGTGGGCGCAGCAGTTCCACCGGGCAACGCGGCAGGTCGAGTGCCGCGGCGCTGCGCACGCGGCTGGCGCGCTTAGGGGTCGAGCAGCCCGGCGACATCCTGTTCGTGCTGCCGCTGCGTTACGAGGATCGCACGCACGTGGTGCCGATCGGGGCGCTGACCGAAGGCATGCACGCGGTCGTCGAAGGCGAAGTGCTGCTGGCCGAGCTGGTGATCCGCCGGCGCCGCCAGCTGCTGGTGCGGCTCGCCGACGGCACCGGATCGCTGACGCTGCGGTTCTTTTACTTCTCCAACGCGCAGCGCGCCGCACTGGTGCGCGGCTCGCGGCTGCGCTGCCACGGCGAAATCCGCCGCGGCCCCTACGGACCGGAGCTGGTGCATCCCGAGTATCGCCACATCACGAGCTTGAGCGAACCGCTGCCGCAGACCCTGACACCGATCTACCCGGCGACCGAAGGTCTGACGCAGGGCCGACTGCGGCTGCTGGTCGACCGTGCACTGCGCGCACTCGATGCCGACGGTGTGTCCGAGCTGCTGCCCGAAGTGCTGCTCGAACGGCTGCGTCTGCCGGCGCTGCGCAGCGCGCTCGAGTTCATGCACCGCCCGCCCATCGGCACGGAGCTCGCCGAGCTCGCCTCCGGCCGGCATCCGGCGCAGCGTCGACTGGCGTTCGAGGAACTGCTGGCACATCACCTGTCGCTCATGGAGCTGCGGCGGCGTTCGCAGCGTGCCGCAGCCCTGCCGTTGGCGGATGCTGCCGGCCTCGAGGCGCGATTGCTCGCATCGTTGCCATTTCAGCTCACGGGCGCACAACGGCGCGTACTCGCCGAGGTCGATCGTGATCTCACGCAGCCTAACCCGATGGCTCGGCTGGTCCAGGGCGATGTCGGCTGCGGCAAGACCGTGATCGCCGCTGCAGCGGCGGCGCGCGCGATCGGCAGCGGTGCGCAGGCTGCCTTCATGGCACCGACCGAACTGCTGGCCGAGCAGCATGCGCGTTCGTTGACCAGCTGGTTCCAGCCCTTGGGCGTCACGGTCAGCCTGCTGACCGGCTCGCAGAACGCGCGCGCGCGACGCGCGGCGCTGCGTGCCGCCGCCAGCGGCGAGGCGCGGTTGTGCGTCGGGACGCACGCGCTGTTCCAGGGTGAGGTGCAGTTCGAGAGTCTCGCACTCGCCATCATTGACGAGCAGCATCGATTCGGCGTGCAGCAGCGGCTGCAGCTCGCGGCCAAGGGCGATCACGGCCAGGCACGGGCGCCGCATCAGCTGATCATGAGCGCGACCCCGATCCCGCGCACGCTGGCCATGACCGTGTACGCCGATCTCGACGTCTCGAGCGTCGATGAGCTGCCTCCCGGGCGCACCGCCGTCCGCACCGTGGTGCTGCCGGAGCAGAAGCGCGCTCAGATCGTCGAGCGCATCGATGCCGCCTGCCGCGCGGGCCGTCAGGCGTATTGGGTGTGCCCGCTGATCTCGGAATCCGAGGAGTTGGAGGCGCAGGCGGCCGAAGAGACCGCGCAGGCGCTGACCGAGGCATTGCCGGAGCGGCGCGTCGAGCTGCTGCACGGTCGCATGAAGGCGGCGCAAAAAGATCAGATCATGCAGCGCTTCGTTGCCGGGGAGACGCAGCTGCTGGTTGCGACCACGGTGATCGAGGTGGGTGTCGACGTGCCGAACGCCAGCCTGATGGTGATCGAAAATGCCGAGCGCATGGGCCTGGCGCAGCTGCACCAGCTGCGCGGCCGCGTCGGCCGCGGCCTGCACGCCAGCAACTGCGTGCTGCTGTACCGTGCACCGCTGTCGCCGATGGCGCGCGCGCGGCTCGCAACCATCCGCGATAGCAACGACGGCTTCAGGATCGCGCACCGTGATCTCGAGCTGCGCGGTCCCGGCGAGCTGCTGGGTCGGCGACAGACCGGCCTGGCGCAGCTGCGCGTGGCGGATCTGTCGCGCGATGCCGACTTGCTGGCCGAGGTGCGCGCGGCCGCGGCGCGGATGATCGAATCGACGCCCGAGCGTGTAGCGGCACTGCGGCTGCGATGGATCGGCGAGCGCGAGCAGTATGGACGCGTCGGCTGAGCTGCCGCTGCAGGGCGGCACTGAGCCGCGGCCGCGTACGCCGCGCCTGCTGCGCCGCGTCCATGCGCTGGTGCAGCTCATGCGCCTCGACCGTCCGATCGGCATCTGGCTGCTGTTGTGGCCGACGCTCTGGGCCCTCTGGGTCGCAGGCGCAGGGCATCCGACCCGCCGCCTGCTCGTGATCTTCACCGCCGGTACCGTCGTGATGCGCAGCGCCGGCTGCATCATCAACGATCTGGTCGACCGTAACATCGATCCGCACGTGCGGCGCACGCGTGCGCGGCCGCTGGCGGCGCGCGTGGTCTCGCCGTACGAGGCGCTGGCGCTGATCGTCGCCTTGGCGGCGGTCGCGCTGCTGCTGGCACTGCAACTCAACACTTTGAGCCTCAAGCTGGCCTTCGTCGGCGCAGCACTCACCATCACCTACCCCCTGCTGAAGCGCTTCTTTCCGCTGCCGCAGCTCTATCTCGGCCTATGCTTCGGCTGGGCGATTCCGATGGCCTTCGCGGCTACGCTGAACCACGTGCCGCGCGAAGGCTGGTTGATCCTGGTGGCGACCGTGCTCTGGGCCGGCGTCTATGACACCGAGTACGCAATGGTCGACCGCGAAGACGACCTGCGCGTCGGCGTGCAGTCGACGGCCCTCCTGTTCGGCGATCTGGACCGGCTCATGATCGGCGCCATGCAGGCGATGGTGCTGCTGGCGCTGGTGCTGCTCGGTCGCACACTGCATTTCGATCGCTGGTACTACGGCGGCCTTGGCGTAGGTGCGGCGCTGTTCGCCTGGCAGCAGTGGCTGATCCGCGAACGCGATCGTGCCGCCTGCTTCGCCGCGTTCCAGAACAACGGCTACTTCGGCGTGGCCGTGTTCGTCGGGATTCTGCTCGAGTACGCCACGAGCGGCTGAGGCAAGGCTCGATACCGTGCCAGCCATGATCGAAACCGAATTCGCGCTCGACCGCCGCGCCGTGATGCGCTCGTTCGGCCGTGCCGCCGCGCACTACGAGGCTGCGGCGACACTGCACCGCCAGGTGCGCGCCGATCTGCTCGATCGTCTGCAATTCTTCACACTCGCGCCCCAACGCGTGCTCGATCTCGGCGCCGGCACCTGTCATTCGACGGCGGCGCTGAGTCGCCGATTCCCGCGCGCGCAGGTGCTCGCGATCGATATCACTGAAGGCATGCTGCGCGCCGCGCCGCGCTCCCGCTGGTCCTGGCGGCACGCCGCAACCACCCGCATCTGCGGCGATGCGCGCGCGCTACCGCTCGCCGCGCACAGCATTGATCTCATATACAGCAACCTGATGCTGCAGTGGTGCGACCGACCCGATGGAGTTTTTCGCGAACTCGCTCGCGTGCTGCAGCCAGGGGGGCTGTTGCTGTTCTCGACTTTCGGCCCCGATACTCTGCACGAGTTGCGCGACGCCTGGGCGGCAGCCGACCATCACAGCCACGTGAGTCTGTTCCTCGACATGCCGCAGCTCGGCGATGCGCTCATGCGCGCAGGCTTTGCCGAACCGGTGCTCGATGTCGAGCAGCATCGACAGCATTATCCCGATGCGCACGCGCTGATGCGCGAGCTCAAACAACTCGGCGCGCGCAACGCGACGCGCGCACGCGCACGCGGGCTCACGGGTCGCGCGCGTCTGGCCGCGATGCTCGCCGCATATGAACGCTTGCGCACATCCGCAGGATTGCCGGCAACATTTGAAGTGATCGCGGGCGCGGCGTTCGGTGGCGATGCGAGCGCACCCGGCCGGCACGATCAGACCCACACGGGCGCAGGCGAGGTGGCGGTGCCAATCGGCTCGATCAAGAGCGCTC
>DASYNV010000045.1:0-5158 GCA_036008365.1 Steroidobacteraceae bacterium
GCGCCTGCTTGACCGTGTCGGCCACCGGTATCGCCAGCAGCGCTCCCTGCGCGCCTTCGGCGCCGGCCAACAACCGGGCCAGATCCGCCGCGCTCAGGCAGGGGCGCGCAGCATCGTGTACCAGCACCCAGTCGCTCGGCGCTGCGCGCGCAGCCAGCGCCGCGAGCCCATTTACCACCGACTGCGCGCGTGTCTCGCCGCCATCGATCAGCGCGAAACGCGGCGGCACGCGCGCCGCAAGCTCGGCGCGCCGCGGCTCGTCGACTGACAGCGCGATCGCACCGCCGAGGCACTGTGGATCGTCGACGAACGGCTGCAGCGCCAGTTCGAGCACGGTGCGCTCGTTCAGCGGTGCGAACTGCTTGGCACCGCCAAAACGACGTCCAACGCCGGCCGCGGGCATCACCAGCCAGTAGCGCATCGGACGCACTCAGACAGGCCCCTCGCCGCGTCAGTGTGCCGCGGCAGTGCGCTGCGGCGGCAGGGCGGCGGGCACGTGCTGCGGACGGGCGGCGAGCGGCTTCTGCGGCACGACCTGATAGAAGGTCTCGTTGCCGGCCACCATGCCGAGATCGGTTCGAGCTCGCTCCTCGAGCGCCGCGTAGCCCTGTTTGAGATCATGCACTTCGGCCGCCAGTTGCGCGTTGCGCTCTGCGAGACGCGCATTTTCCGACTTCTGTACCGACACCGCCGAGCCCAGACGCCAGACCTCGTGTACGCCATCGTTGGACATCCAGAGCCGATACTGCAGCAGCAGCAAGGCGGCGAGCAAGGATGCGGCGAGCCATTTCATGGAGCTGCTAGCTTAACTTAAGTCTCGACCGCAAAGGCATCGCGGCCGGCGTAGCGCGGGTTGCCGCCCAGCAGCTCCTCGATGCGCAGCAGCTGGTTGTATTTTGCGACCCGATCCGATCGCGACATCGAGCCGGTCTTGATCTGAGTGGCTGCGGTCGCAACCGCGATGTCGGCGATGGTCGTGTCCTCGGTTTCACCGGAGCGATGCGAGATGATCGAGGCGTACTTGGCCTGCTCGGCCATGCTGATGGCGGCCAGGGTTTCGCTCAGCGTGCCGATCTGGTTGGGCTTGATCAGGATCGCATTGGCGACACCGCGCGAGATGCCCTCCGCCAGGATGCGAGTATTGGTCACGAACAGATCATCTCCGACCAGCTGCACCCTGGCGCCCAGGGCCTTGGTCAGTTCCGACCAGCCGGCCCAGTCGCCCTCGCTCATGCCATCCTCGACGGTGATGATCGGATACTTCGCAACCAGATCGGACAGGTACTGCGTGAACTCCGCCGCCGTGAAGCTGCGGTGCTCGGCCTCGAGCTCGTACTTGCCATTGCGAAAGAATTCGGAGCTGGCCACATCGAGTCCGAGATACACATCGCGCCCGGGCTTGTAGCCGGCAGTCTCGATGGCCTCCAGGATGATCTGCAGCGCCGCCTCGTTCGACGGCAGGTCGGGCGCAAATCCGCCCTCGTCGCCGACCGCGGTGCTCATGCCCTTCCCGTTCAGGATCTTCTTGAGCGCATGAAAAATCTCCGCGCCGTAGCGCAACGCCTCGCGCAGACTCGGCGCGCCCACCGGAAGGATCATGAACTCCTGGATGTCGAGGCTGTTGTTGGCGTGCGCGCCACCGTTGATGATGTTCATCTGCGGCACCGGCATGACCGGCTCGCGCGCAGCCGAAAGGTACTTGAACAGCGGCAACCCGGCATCGCGCGCGGCCGCGTGGGCGTTGGCCAGCGACACCGCGAGAATGGCGTTGGCGCCGAGCCGACCCTTGGTCTCGGTGCCGTCGAGCTCGATCATGCGGGTATCGATCCCGGTCTGATCGATCGATTCCTTGCCGATCAGCACCTCGCGCAGCAGCGTGTTGACGTTTTCGACCGCGCGCGTGACCCCTTTGCCGCCGTATCGCTTGGGATCGCCGTCGCGCAGTTCCACCGCCTCGCGCGTGCCGGTCGAGGCGCCGGACGGTACCGCGGCGCGGCCGTGCGTGCCGGACGCGAGGATGACGTCGGCCTCGATGGTCGGGTTACCGCGAGAATCGATGATCTCGCGCGCGCGAATGTCGGCGATCAGACTCATAAGGATGCTTCCTCGAACGGGCGTGATTTACTGACCGAATCGAGCTGCTGGAGGGTGCCGAGCAGACTTGCCATGCGATCGAGCGGCCACGCGTTCGGGCCGTCCGACAGCGCCTCCTGCGGCCGCGGATGCGTTTCCATGAAGATGCCGGCAATGCCTGCGGCGACCGCGGCGCGCGCCAGCACCGGCACGAACTCCCGCTGACCGCCCGAGGCATTGCCCTGCGCTCCCGGCAGCTGCACCGAATGCGTGGCGTCGAACACCACCGGGCAGCCGGTCGAGCGCATCACCGACAGTGCCCGCATGTCGGTAACCAGGTTGTTATACCCGAAGCTGAAGCCGCGCTCGCAGACCAGGATCTGCGCGTTGCCGGTCGAGCGCGCCTTGTCGACCACGTTCTGCATCTCCCATGGCGACAGAAATTGACCCTTCTTGATGTTCACCGGCCGGCCGGCAGCGGCCACATTGACGATGAAGTTGGTCTGGCGGCAGAGAAACGCCGGCGTCTGCAGCACGTCGACCACCGAGGCGACTTCGGCAATCGGCGTGTCCTCGTGCACGTCGGTGAGCACCGGCAGCTTGAACAGACGCTGCACGGACTGCAGCGCCTTGAGCCCCGCCTCGAGTCCGTGGCCGCGAAAGCTCGAGCGCGAGGAGCGATTGGCCTTGTCGAACGAGGCCTTGAACACCAGCGGCATGTGGATCGCGGCGGTGATTTCGGCCAGCTTTCCGGCCACTTCCTGCACCAGCGCCTCGGACTCGACCACGCAAGGGCCTGCGATCAGGAACAGCGGTCGATCGAGGCCGACCTCGAAGCCGGCCAGTCTCATGCGCCGGCCGCAGCCGGCAGCTGTGAGGCGCGATAGGCGCGCGCGGCGCGCACGAAGCCCGTGAACAGCGGATGGCCATCGCGCGGCGTGGAAATGAACTCGGGATGGAATTGCGTGGCCACGAACCACGGGTGGCTCGGCAGCTCGACGATCTCGACCAGCCCGTCGTGCGAGAAACCCGAAAATCTGAGCCCAACGCGCGCATAGGCTTCCAGGTAGTTGTTGTTGAACTCGTAGCGGTGCCGGTGGCGCTCGGCGATCAGATCGCGGCCGTAAAGATCGCGCGCCAGGCTCCCTGGCTGCAGCTGAACGTCCTGCGCACCCAGACGCATGGTGCCGCCGAGCTGCGAGCGCTCATCCCGCGTCTGCGCGCCGCGCGCGCGGTCCTGCCACTCCGTAATCAGCGCGATGACCCGATGCGGCGTGGCGGGATTGAATTCGGTGCTGTGGGCGTCCGCCAGCTTGAGCACGTACCGGCCGAATTCGACGATCGCGAGCTGCATGCCGAGGCAGATGCCGAGATACGGCACGCCGTGCTCACGCGCGAATCGGACCGCCTGGATCTTGCCCTCGATGCCGCGTTCGCCGAACCCGCCCGGCACCAGTATCGCGTCCATGCCCGCCAGGCGATCGGTGCCATCGGCCTCGATATCGGTCGATTCGATGTAGTGCAAGCGCACGCGCGTGCGGGTCTTGAGGCCGCCGTGCATGAGCGCCTCATTGAGCGAAATGTAGGAATCGCGGATCTGCACGTACTTGCCGACCATGGCGATATCGATCTGGCCGTCCGGATTCATCTTGGCGCTCGACACCTGGCGCCAGGCGGCCAGATCGGCCGGCGGCACATCGAGACGCAGCTTGTCGACGACGATGTCGTCGAGTCCCTGCTCGTGCAGCAGCAGCGGAATCTTGTAGATGTCGTCGGCATCGACCGCGGAGATGACCGCGCGCTCTTCAACGTTGGTGAACAGGGCGATCTTGCGCCGCTGTTCGTCCGGCAGCGTCTCGCGGCAGCGGCACAGCAGCACGTCGGGTTGGATGCCGATCGAGCGCAGTTCCTTGACCGAATGCTGCGTGGGCTTGGTTTTGATCTCCCCCGAGCCGCCGACGATCGGCACCAATGTCAGGTGCATGTAGAGCGTCTGAGTGCGTCCGAGTTCGACGCCGAGCTGGCGGATCGCCTCCAAGAACGGCAGCGACTCGATGTCACCGACCGTGCCGCCGATCTCGACCATGCAGACATCGGCGTTGCCCGCACCGAGCATGATGCTGCGCTTGATCTCATCGGTGATGTGCGGGATGACCTGTACGGTGGCGCCCAGATAATCGCCGCGCCGCTCCTTGGCGATCACGCGCTCGTAGATGCGACCGGTGGTGAAATTGCTGTTGCGGCCCGTAGTCGTGCGCACGAAGCGCTCGTAGTGCCCGAGATCGAGGTCGGTCTCGGTACCATCTGCAGTCACGAACACTTCGCCGTGCTGGAACGGGCTCATGGTGCCCGGATCGACGTTGATGTACGGATCGAGCTTGACCATCGCGACACGCAGGCCGCGCGCCTCGAGAATCGCTCCCAAGGAGGCGGCGGCGATGCCCTTCCCCAATGAGGAAACCACGCCGCCGGTGACGAAAACAAATCGGGCCATTGGGAAACCGCCGCCTTTGAAGAGAGCAAGTGACGACGGGCCGTCAGCGTAGCAAATCGCCGGCAGGGCCTCAATCGCGATTCCGCTCAAGCCGCTCCGATCGACGGCTGTCGCCAGCGCAACCGCCCGCGTGCACCGCCGGTGCGACCATCGGCGCGGTATGCGGCATCGAGCCACAAGTCGGCCACCGCAACGATGCGAGCCTGATCGCGCAGCAGCGGCACGGCCGCGCGCTCCCACGGCGCGATGCCGCGCGCCTGCAGCAGATCCTTGAGCGGCAGGCGGCCGTGCGCCTCATGCAGCCGCTCCCCGCCCTGCCGGAAGTCCACGCGAAGCGGACACGGCAGCGACGACAGATCGACATCGCCGTGCCGATCGGCGATCAGTCCGAGCGCCGCGCCGCCGGCGAGCCGCAACCAGGGCCGCTTGCGCCAGTCCCAGTCGCCGCCGACGCCGATCGGGCCCGGCGCCGCCGTCGCGGCGGGCAGCGCGGCCATGAGCCGATCGCCGTGCCGGCGCAGCTCGCCGCCCTGCCACGTCACGCGTGGCAACGCGTCCACCCGCGCGGCGAGCATCGGACCCGCGATCTCG
>DASYNV010000046.1:0-6789 GCA_036008365.1 Steroidobacteraceae bacterium
ACAGTAGCAAGGAGCGAGGGAGCAGTGCGGCGCACGACCAGCGTGCTGCTTGCGGCGTTGCTCGGTGTACAGCCACTGGCGCCCCTCATGGCCGGACCGAACGAGCAGGCGGTGCGCATGCACAATCGCCTCGCGGGCGTGCCGCCGAGCGATGCCGTGCTGACGCAGATGGCGACGCTCATCACCCAGGGCAATCCGCAGGGCGCGGCGCAACTGGCGATGAGCAACAGCGGTTTCTACAACGTCACGCTGCGCAATTTCATCTCGCCGGCCACCAATCGAGCGCAGTCGCCGTTCGTGCCGCTGAACGACTATACCGCCACCGTGATCGGCATGGTGCGCGACAACGTGCCCTTCAATACGGTGCTGTCGGCCGACATCCTCTACGTGGGCAATGTCAGCGGCGCGCCGGCTTATTCGCCTTCGAACAACAATCACTACCAGTATCTGGATGACAACGGGGTCGATCTGAAATCGGCGCTGGTCGCCACCACGCAGTCGTCGCTGACCGGAATTCCCTCGGCCGCCACGGCGGGCGTGATCACAACCGAGGCCGCGGCCGCTGCGTTCTTCATCGCCGGCACCAATCGCGCGATGTTTCGTTTCACCATGATCAACCATCTGTGCAACGACCTGCCGCAGGTCATGGACATCACGCGGCCGCCGGACCGCATCCGCCAGGATGTCAGCCGTTCGCCCGGCGGCGATAGCCGTGTGTTCCTCAACAACTGCATCGGCTGTCATGCCGCCATGGATCCGATGGTGCAGGCCTTTGCCTACTACAACTACGATCCGACCGCGCTGCAGCTGGTGTACACGCCCGGACAGACCCAGGCGAAGTACCACATCAACACCGGCAATTTTCCGTACGGCTTCGTGACACCGGATGACTCTTGGCAGAACCGCTGGCGCTCCGGGCCGAACGCGCTGCTGGGCTGGAGTTCCTCGCTGCCGGGCAGCGGCAACGGCGCCAAGTCGCTCGGGCAGGAACTCGCCAACAGCCAGGCGTTTGCCAATTGTCAGGTGCAGAAGGTTTTCAAGGCCGTCTGCCTGCGGCCACCGAGCAACGCGGCTGATCGCAGCACCGCGGCGCAGATCGTCGCGGACTTCCAGTCCGGCGGCTACAGCATGAAGCAAGTGTTCGCCGAGGCCGCGGTTTACTGCATGGGCAACTAGGCGCCACGCCTGCCCCCTCAGGGAGACTACTGTGAACCGAATCGCATTTCGTCCGCTGCATCCGCTGCTGCCACTGGCAGCGCTGCTGCTGGCTGCCTGCTCGGGCGGTGTGCCCACGACGCAGAACCCCGAAACCGCGACGGCGACGGCTTCGGTGTACTCGGGCCCGGCCCCGGCCTCGGCCGATGTCGAGGCCTTCAAGGTCAACTTGTGGCAGAACATCGACATGTCCTCGCGCTGCGGCGGCTGTCACAAGGCCGGTGGCCAATCGCCGATGTTTGCGCGCTCGGATGACGTCAACCTGGCCTACAGCGCCGCGCTCACCGTGGTCAATCTGACGCAGCCCGATCAATCGACCATGGTGGTCAAGGTCGGCGGCGGCCATAACTGCTGGCTCTCGAGCCCCTCCGCCTGTGCCGACATCCTGACCACGTGGATCCAGAATTGGGCCGGCGGCGGATCCGGCGGTGCGGCGGGCTCGACCCAGATCCAGCTCACCGCGCCGGTCGATCAGGCCGTCGGTCCGACCAAGCAGTTCCCGGCCGACTCCTCTCTATTCTCATCCACGGTCTATCCGCTGCTGAGCGCGTTCTGCTCGCGCTGTCATTCGCCCAGTGCGACGGTGCCGCAATCGCCGTACTTCGCCAGCAGCAACGTCGATCAGGCGTATGCCGCGGCCCAGCCCAAGATGAACCTCAATACGCCGAACCTGTCGCGCTTTTACGTGCGGCTGGCGACCGAATCGCACAACTGCTGGGCGACGACGCCCGGCGGCCCGGTCGATTGCGCGGGCAGTGCCGCGCGCATGCTGGCCGCGATTCAAGCGTTCGCCAACGGCGTGCCGCTTACACCGGTCGACCCGTCGCTGGTGGTCTCGCGGGCGCTGACGCTGTATGCCGGCACGGTCGCGTCCGGCAACAATCGCTACGACGGCGACATCATCGCGCGCTGGATGTTCAAGGAGAACAACGGCACGACCCTATTCGACACCAGCGGCGTCGATCCGGCCATCAACCTCACGATCTCGGGCAACACCACCTGGGACAGCGCCTGGGGTCTGATCTTCGGCACCGGCGGCGCCAAGGCGCAGGGTACGACGGCGACCAGCAGCAAGATCTACAGCTCGATCGCCTCGACCGGCCAGTATTCGCTCGAGCTGTGGGCGGCTCCGGCCAACGTCACGCAGACCATGGCCTTCATCGGGGGTTATTCCGGGGGCACCTCGACGCGCAACTTCACGCTCGCGCAGGACGCGATGCAGTACCAGGCCTACGGCCGTAGCACCGTCAGCGATGCCAACGGCGCGCCGCCGCTGACCACGGCAGCTGCCAACATGAACGCGCAGGCGGCCCTGCAGCACATCGTGCTCACTTACGATTCGACGCACGGCCGGCAGCTGTTCATCAACGGTAATTTCACCGGCGATGTCGATACGATCAAGGGCGGCACGCTAGGCAACTGGGACAACACCTTCGCCTTCCTGCTGGGCAACGAAACGACCAACGACCGGCCGTGGCAGGGCGAGATCCGCTTCGCCGCGGTTCACAAGAATGCGCTGACGATCTCGCAGGTCCAGCAAAACTACGCGGCCGGTGTCGGTCAGCTGTTCTACCTGTTGTTCGACGTCAGCGCTCTGACCGGCGTGTCGCAGAGCTATGTGATGTTCACGGCCAGTCAGTACGACAACTACAGTTATCTGTTCGACAAGCCGACGTTCATCAGCCTCAACCCGAAGGCGCAGCCCGGCAACATTCCAATCGCGGGCATGTACCTTGGCATCAACGGTCAGGAGGCTGCCGTCGGCCAGGCGTACAGCACGCTCAATACGAGCGTCACCGACGACAACTACTCGCCTACCGGTGGTCAGTTGCTGTCGAGCGTCGGCACCATCATCCCGATGCAGCTCGGTCCGAACTCGGACCTGTTCTTCCTGAGCTTTGACAAGATCGGCAGCCATACCCACGTGCGGACCGTGACCCCGCCGACCGCGGCCACGCCGACCGATCTGGCCGCCTCGGCGGATATCGGTCTGCACGTCTACGACGAGATCAATGCCTCCATGGCGGGCATCACGGGCGTGTCACCCGGCCTGGCCGCGGTAAACACGACCTACCTCACGGTGCAGCAGCAGCTGCCCACGGTGGCGAATATCCAGGGCTTCCTGCCCTCGCAGGAAATCGGCATGTCGCAGCTCGCCATTCAGTACTGCAGCGCGCTGGTCGACACTCCGGCGCTCGAGGCCGCGTTCTTCCCGGGCCTGAATCTGAACCAGACCCCGGCGCAGGCATTCGGCACCGATGCCGGCATGGATCTCGTGATCACGCCGCTGATCAACAGCCCGGCGGTCGGAGCCAATCTGGCGAGCCAGCCCACGGGTGCGCAGATCCGCACCGAGCTCTACAGCCTGATGACGGCGTTGGTCAACTGCAGTGTCAGCGATCCGACCTGCGTGCAGACGCCGACGCGCACGCACACCATCACCAAGGCGGCTTGCGCCACGGTGCTCGGCAGCGCCACGACGCTGATCAAGTAAGCATTCTTAAGTGAGAGCACAGCCATGAAGAGCAGACGCAAGCGTTCCTTAAGCCTGACCGATCCGCTGCGCCACCCGGACCACCGTCGGCCGGTGACGCGACGCGAGTTCCTGGCGCAGGGATTCTTGCGCGCATCAGCCACGGTCGCGGGCTTTTCGGTATTCAGCCTGTTCGCCGATCCGCGCAAGGCCTATGCCACGCTGGCGGCGGACATCGCGGCGCTCAAGGTCTCGCCCTGCAATATCACCACCGGTTCGGGGATGATTCCTTTCATCTGCTTCGACCTGGCCGGTGGCGGCAACATCGCCGGCTCGAACGTTCTGGTGGGCGGCTCGGGCGGGCAGCTCGATTTTCTCTCGACCGCCGGCTACAACCGCCTGGGACTGCCCGGCAATATGATCCCGAACTCATCCGCAGGCGCCGGCAATTTCATCGATCGGAGTCTGGGGATTGCGTTCCACAGTGACAGTGCGTACCTGCGCGGCATCAAGCAGCGGGCGGCCGCGAGCACCTCTGGCAACGTCAATGGCGCCATCATGCCCGCCATGAGCGAAAACGACACCGGCGACAACCCGCACAACCCGATGTACGGCATCTACAGCTCGGGCTACGCCGTGCTGACTCCGCCGGCCGGCGACAAGGGCGATCTGCTCGCGCTGATCGGTACCGAGAGCTCGACTTCGGGCGGCAATTCGATGGCGCCGTCATACATGATCGATCCCACCGTGCCTCCGACCAAGGTTGCGCAGGCTTCCGACGTCACCGGTCTCGTGAGCACGGGTCAGCTGGTCGGACTGCTGAGCCAGAGCGATGCCACCGCGGTGCTCGAGTCGATCGAACGCATCAGCAAGAACAAGCTCGATGCGGTCAATACGCTGCTCGGCTCACAGGATGCGGTGGTCAAGGATCTGGTGCAATGCGGTTATGTCGGTGCAGCCGACCAGGTGGACCGCTACGGCAATGCCAGCACCACGCTCAATCCGGATCTCGACACCAACATCGTCGGCCCGAGCGGCATCTTCACCACGGCCGAATATCAGGCCGACTCGAACTTTCAAGCCACCGCCGCTGTCATGAAGATGGTGGTGAACGGCTACGCGGCTGCGGGCACCATCGAGCTTGGCGGCTATGACTATCACACGGGTGATCGTTCCACGGGTGAAATGCGCGATCTGGAAGCGGGCCAGTGTATCGGCGCCTGTCTCGAGTACGCGGCGCGCATGCATCAGCCGCTCATGATCTACGTGTTCACCGACGGCTCGGTGGTGTCGAGCGGCATGATCGACAACTCGGTCGGCGGCCGCGGCAAGGGCGTTTGGACAGCCGACAACCAGACCACGGCCGCGACGTTCTTCCTGGTCTACAACCCCAACGGTCGTCCAACGGCCATCAGCAATCAGATTGGCAACTACACCAGCGATGGCAACGTCAATACGACTTCGAGCCCCGGCGCCAATGCAGTCAATCTGCTCGCCGAAACGGTGGTGCTGAACTACCTGGCCCTGCACAACAAGGCCGGTGCGTTTCAGACGCTGCAGTGGGCCAGCGGTCTGGGTACGGGCCTCGGGAGCGCGAGCGCCTACGATGCATTGATCGCACTGGCGCCGATCCGCTGATCCGCGCCGCAAAGCGATCGAGATAAAGCGCGCCGGCGCGATGCAATCGCGCGGGTCGGCGCGCGCCGCTGTTGCCGCCGGCAGGAGACGCGGCGTTGCCGGTCTGTGGACAGGATCTCAATCCTCGTGCAGAGGATTGACGGATAATGTTAAATCATCATCCGCAGGCCGCGACGGCCGGAGCGAGCGAGGGCAGCGAGTGCAGCGATCATTGCAGGAGTCCGCAGGGGTGCCGATCACGCTGATCGCGGCGTGCACGCTGTACCTGGCCGGTGCACTCTCGGCGGCCGCCGCCGCCACGGCCCCCACAGGACTGGTCTCGCAGCCGGCCCCCGATTTCGCGTTGCCCGCGGCGGGCGGCAGCAATGTGCGGCTGTCGGAGTATCTCGGCCAGCCGGTACTGCTGTCGTTCTGGAGCAGCCGCTGCAGCCTCTGTGCCGCGCAGCTCGCGGCCCTGGACCGCTTCTATGCCACCTATCGTTCCTCGGGCCTGGTGGTGCTCGGGGTCAGCGTCGAGGACGATCCGCAACGGGCGCTGGATTACGCGCACGCGCACAAGACTTCGTTTCCGCTGTTGCTCGACCGGGCCAAGAGCGTCAGTCGCGCCTTCGCCATCGAGCGGCTGCCGACCACGGTGCTCATCGATCGCTCCGGTATCGTGCGCTATCTGCATGGCGATGACCGCGCAGGCGACCCCTCGTATGTCGCGCAGATCCGCGCCTTGCTTGATGATCGGGTTGGCACACCATGAATTTCCCTCAGCCACGCAGTCCCCCATGAACAAAATGACCCATTGTCTGCTGCGCGCACTCTGGCCCCTGGTTCTGGCGTCGCTCGCCACGACATCGCTGGCGGCCGATGCGGCCGCGGTGCCAGCTCCGGACGCTCCCGCTGATGAGGCCGCCGCCGCGCCGGCGGCGACCGTCCCGGCGCCCGATGCGGGCGCGGGAACGCGCTCGCTCGATGAGCAGATCCAGGGCCTGAAGAAAGACGTGATCGATCTGAACAAGGATCTGTTCATGCTCGAGGAGGAGCTTCTGTTCCCGGCCAACACGCAGGTCGCGGTGTTCGTTTCGATGGATGTCGGGGACTTTTTTGCACTCGACTCGATCACGCTCAAGATCGATAACCACGACGTCGGCAACTATCTCTATACGCCGCGGGAGGTGTCCGCGCTGCTCAAGGGCGGCGTGCAGCGGTTGTACGTCGGCAATCTGAAGGCCGGCGAGCACGAGCTGGTGGCATTTTTCAACGGCAAAGGGCCGCATGAGCGCGACTACCGCCGCGCGGCCAACGTCCGCTTCGAGAAGGGCGTCGGCGCCAAGTATCTGGAACTCAAGATCACCGACCACGAGCGCGCGCAGCAGCCCGAGTTCGAGATCAAGGATTGGGAATAGAGCGCGTATGAGCGGTAGCCGCTACGGGCTTGCGTTGGCTCTGCTGATGGCGCTGGTCGGCCTGCC
>DASYNV010000047.1:0-3010 GCA_036008365.1 Steroidobacteraceae bacterium
CGGCCAGTACGACCAGCGCACCCCCGGGCAGGTGCAGCCGGCGCACGGTCGGGTCGAGCGTGGCGAAGAGCTGATCGGCGACGTAGACCTCGCTGCCCGTGAGCGCCCGAAACAGCGTCGACTTGCCGGCGTTGGTATAGCCGACCAGTGCCACGGCCGGAACCGGGATTTCGGCCCGGGCGCTGCGCCCGGTCTCGCGCTGCTGTTTGAGACGCTCGAGGCGTCGGGTCAGCGAGCGCATACGCGTGGCGAGCAGGCGCCGATCGGTTTCGAGCTGTGTCTCACCGGGACCGCGAAGTCCGATACCACCCTTCTGCCGCTCCAGGTGCGTCCAGCCTCGCACCAGGCGGCTCGCTAGATGTTTGAGCTGCGCCAGCTCCACCTCAAGCTTGCCTTCGAAGCTGCGTGCGCGCTGCGCGAAGATGTCCAGGATCAGGCCGCTGCGATCGAGCACACGCAAGCCGCTCAATTGCTCGAGGTTGCGCTCCTGACTCGCGGACAGCGGATGATCGACCAGAATGACATCGGCCTGATGCGCGCGCGCAGTACTCGCGATCTCGGCAGCTTTGCCGCTGCCGACGAAATAGCGCGATTCAGGCCGCTCGCGACGACCGGTGATGGTCGCCACCGGCTGCGCACCGGCGGAGCGCGCCAGTTGTTCGAACTCCTCGAGATCCTCGGGCTGGACGGCGGCGCCGAGCCCGAGTCGCACGAGCACAACGCGCTCAGCGGCGCGCGGGCGCTCGAACATGCTGTCCGTCTCGGGGCGTCACTCCGCCGCAGTCTCCGCGGTCGCGCCTTCTTCGACCGGCAGGCGCACGGCACGCGCGGGCACGACGGTGGAGATCGCGTGCTTGTAGACCATCTGGCTCACCGTGTTCTTGAGCAGAACCACGAATTGATCGAACGAATCGATCTGGCCCTGCAGCTTGATGCCGTTGACGAGATAGATCGATACCGGTACGTGTTCTTTGCGAAGTGCGTTCAGAAAGGGATCTTGTAAAGACTGGCCCTTGGCCATGGGTTTCTCCTTATTTTTCAACCGGCTCTGCTTTCAACCTGCGGCTGTGCGAAACCGGGCGGGGACTCTGCTGTCAGCGCATTCCCGGGGGGATACGTCACATCGCAAACGATTCTAGCACCTGAAGACCCCGACGGTCATGCGCAGGCCGTAGCAGAAATACGCTTTACCAGCGCCTCCAACGCTCCTACAGAGACGTCGTTGACTGCAATCATCTCGCGCTCGCGCCGCAGCCAGGTGAGCTGCCGCTTGGCGAGTTGCCACGTGGCCGTCAGCGCCTGCATCGACGCCTGCTCGAGCCCGATCTCACCGGCGCAGTAGGGCCATAGTTGCCGGTAACCGACAGCACGCATCGACCCATGGCGCGGCGTCAGATCGCCGCGCGCATACAGTGCGCGCACTTCCTCGACCAGTCCGGCCCGTAGCATCGCGTCGAAACGCGATCGCAGCGCCTGCCGCAACTGCTCGCGTGAACTCGGCCAGAGCGCATACGAGATCCAGCGATAGCGTGTGCGCGCCGTGCGCGTATGCGCGTGCCAGTGCGAGATGGGCGTACCCGTGATCCGGTAGACCTCCAGCGCGCGCTGCAGGCGTTGCGCGTCCTGCGGCGCAATGCGCGCGGCAGCTTGCGGGTCCACGCGGGCGACTTCGGCGTGCACCGCCGGCCAGCCGCCGGCAGCCGCCATCGCCTCGATATCGCAACGAATCGCCGGATCGGCGGCCGGCATCACCGCCAGACCGTCGCGCAACGCGCGCAGATAAAGCATGGTGCCGCCCACCAGCAGCGGCACTGCCCCGCGCGCATGGATGGAAGCGATGGCAGCGTCCGCGGCGCGTACGAAATCAGCCGCAGAGAAGCTCTGTGCCGGATCGCGAATGTCGATCAGATGATGCGCTACACGTGCGCGCGTGGCGCGATCCGGCTTCGCGGTGCCGATATCCATGCCGCGATAAATCTGCGCCGAGTCGACACTGACGATCTCGAGCGGCACCGTCGGCGCGAGTTGCTGCACCAGCGCCAGCGCGCAGGCGCTCTTGCCGCTGCCGGTCGGTCCCGCAAGCGCCACCACCAGCGGCGGCGCGGCTCCACGCGACATCAGCGCCCCCGCAGGAACAGCTGATCGAGTTCGCGCAGCGTCAATCGCATCCAGGTCGGCCGGCCGTGATTGCATTGGCTGGCACGATCGGTCTGCTCCATCTGTCGCAACAGGGCGTCCATCTCGGTCAGGCTCAGCGAACGCTGTCCCCGGATGGCAGTTCGACAGGCGATGCTGCCGAGCACTCGGTGCGCGCTGCCGTCCAGGTGAGTCGCACCCTCGCCGCTCGCCAGCTCGCGCGCGAGCTGTGCCAGCAGGCTCGCCGCGTCGGCACGCGCGAGCAGCACCGGCACGCGCCGCACCAGCAGCCGTTCCGGCAATTCACGCTCGAACTCGAAGCCGAGGCGCTCGAGGTCCGCCTGTTCGACCAGCAGCGCATCGAGCTCGTGCTCGGCGGCGTGCAAGTGCAGCGGCTCGAGCAACAGCTGCGCCGCAGGACTCGCCGCCTCGTACTGCGCTTTGAGCTGCTCGTAGAGCACGCGCTCGTGGGCCGCGTGCGTATCGATCACGATCAATCCCTCGCGGTTCTGCGCCAGGATGTAAAGCCCGTGCAACTGCGCAATCGGCACGCCGAGCGGTTGTGCGGCCGCCTCGGGCTCGCTGACCGACAGCGCCCGCACGGCAGCAAAGCTGCTGCGCGCGAACGAGCGCTCGCTGAAGCCACGATCGCCCCCGTGCGCCTCGGCGCCAAAGTGCAGGCCGAGCGCGCGCGGCACGGACGGCTCGGAGGCGGCGCCGGGGGCTTCGATCCAGGTCGAGGCAGGTCCGTCAGCGGCCGGCCGCGTGCCGGCGAGCGCTGCCTCGACGCTGCGAAACACGCTTTCATGCACCGCGCGGCTGTCGCGGAAACGCAGCTCGAGCTTGGCAGGATGCGCATTGACATCGACCTGTC
>DASYNV010000048.1:0-4176 GCA_036008365.1 Steroidobacteraceae bacterium
TAGCCACGCTCGGTGAGATAGCGGCCCATCTCCGCTTCAGGATGTGCGCCGGGATGAATGCGCCGGAACAGCTTGATCATGATCTGGCCGCCGACAATCAGCGCACTGTTCGACTGCTCGGCCGACCAACGGCGCACGGCCGCATCGGCACCGAGCTGTAACATTTCGGACCGTCCGATCGGATTGAACTGCAGTTCCCCGCCGCCCTCGGCCGAGGCCACGCGCGCACCGCTGGCCAACAGCTCGACCAGGCGGCGCGCGAAGCTGTCGAGAGCGAACGCGTCGGTCAGAAACCCCACGCGCCGCCCGCGCCGCACGCGTGCCAGCGCTAGCTGCTGTTGCAGTGCGCCGGACATCGCGTCTTCCGAGATGAACCCGAACGGCAGCAGGTAGCGGTCGGTGCCGCGCGGCATCTGCGCTTCGATCTCGGTCAGCAGCACCGGCGGCTCGATGCCCGGCACTTCGGAAACCTGCACGATCCGAATGTGCTCCAGCGTCTGGTCCTTGCCGGCAAACCAGCGCCGCTTGGGCAGGTACGCCGGCAACACTTCGCGCTCCAGGACACTGCGGATCGGCTCGGCCAGCAGCTCCTGCAACGAATTGCGCACCACGAGCGTGTGATATTCGGGCAGTGGCTGCGGCGCCGGTACGAACCAGCTCGGCATGCGCGACAGCGGTGCGAGCACGAACCAATAGAAGCCGTAGGGCGGCAACGTCAGCAGGTAAGGCAGCTGCCCGATCGGCGGAAAGGCCGCGCCACCGAGCATCTCGACCGGCACGCAAGTCTCGAACTGGCTCAGATCCAGTTCCACCGCCTGCGCGAACCGGGACACGTTGGCCACACACAAAATCGTCTCGGCACGGCCGTCATCCGCGTACTCACGCACGTAGGCCATGACGCGGCGGTTGCTCGGATAGAGCAGCCGGAAGGTTCCGCGGCCGAAGGCGCGCTGCAGCCGGCGGATCGAGAGCATGCGTCGCATCCAGTTCAGGAACGAATGCGGATCGCGCGCCTGCGCCTCGACGTTGATGGCCTGGTAGCCGTAGAGCGGATCCATGATCGGCGGCAGCACCAGCGTGGCGGGATCGGCGCGCGAGAACCCGCCGTTGCGATCGCTCGACCATTGCATCGGCGTGCGCACGCCGTCGCGGTCGCCCAGGTGAATGTTGTCACCCATACCGATCTCATCGCCGTAATACAGTACCGGCGCGCCGGGCATCGACAGCAGCAGCGAGTGCAGCAGCTCGATCCGACGGCGATCGCGCTGTACCAGCGGCGCGAGCCGGCGGCGGATGCCGAGATTCAGGCGCGCGCGGTGGTCGGCGGCGTACTGCTCCCAGAGATAGTCGCGCTCCTTGTCGGTCACCATCTCGAGCGTCAGTTCATCGTGGTTGCGCAGGAAGATGGCCCACTGGGTGTTGGCGGGGATCTCGGGGGTCTGACGCAGGATGTCGGTGATCGGAAAGCGGTCCTCCTGCGCCAGCGCCATGTACATGCGCGGCATCAGCGGAAAATGGAACGCCATGTGGCACTCGTCGCCGTTGCCAAAATACTGCTGCACGTCCTCGGGCCATTGATTGGCTTCGGCGAGCAGCATGCGATCGGGAAATGCGGCATCGACCTCGGCGCGAATGCGCTTCAGTATCGCGTGCGTCTCCGGCAGATTCTCATTGCTGGTGCCCTCGCGCTCGACCAGATAGGGCACCGCATCGAGCCGCAGTCCGTCGACGCCCAGACCGAGCCAGTAGCGCAACGCCGACAGCACCGCCTTGAGCACCAGCGGATTGTCGAAGTTCAGATCCGGCTGGTGGGAATAGAACCGATGCCAGTAGTACGCATTGGCTTGTGGATCCCAGGTCCAGTTGGACTTCTCGGTGTCCAGGAAGATGATGCGGGTGCCGGCGTAGCGCTGATCGGTATCCGACCAGACGTAGAAATTGCGGGCCGAAGAACCGGGCTTGGCCTTGCGCGCACGCTGGAACCACGGATGCTGATCGGAGGTGTGATTGATCACGAGCTCGGTGATCACGCGCAGCCCGCGCGCGTGCGCCTCGGCGATGAAGCTGCGCACGTCCGACAGGCTGCCGTAATCGGCATGCACGCCGCGGTAGTCAGAGATGTCGTAGCCGTCGTCACGCCGCGGGCTCGGATAGAACGGCAGCAGCCAGATCGTATTGACGCCCAGATCGGCGATGTAATCGAGCTTGGCGATCAGGCCGGCGAAGTCGCCGATGCCATCGTTATTGGCATCGAAAAACGATTTCAGATGCAACTGATAAATGACCGCGTCCTTGAACCAGAGAGGATCGCGCACGCGCACTGCGGCGGCCTGGGTGCGGCGCAAACGGCTTTTATTGCGAGTCACTGACGGCTGGTCCATGATTCCTCAGGCTAGGCTTTTCCAGGGGCGCACGCGAAAGATCGCAAACGGCAGTTGCTGCGGCACGAAACGCCATTGCTGCACTTTGCCGTACCATTTGAACTGCAAACCGCGCATGAGTTCTTCGACCGCGAACACACCATTGTCCGTGAGCCCGAACTCCCACAGCGGCACTTCGAACTGGGTATCCTGGATGTTGTGCGGATCGAGGCTCACGGCCATCAGCAGGAAGTTCTCGAGATCGGGCGTGAATTTGCCGTACCACAGCACCTGGTCGTTGACGGCGTTGTAGAAGCGCAGCGAGCGGTGCGATTGCAGCGCGGGGTTCTCGCGCCGGATGCGGTTGAGCTGCGTGATCTCGGCGATAATATTGCCCGGCGCCTGCCAATCGCGCTGCCGGAGCTGGTATTTCTCGGAGTCGAGGTACTCCTCGCGGCCCGGCAGCGGCGCGGCTTCACACAGCTCGAAGCCGCTGTAGAGTCCCCACAGTCCCGAGAGCGTTGCGGCCAGCGCGGCGCGAATCAGGAACCCGGGGCGCCCGGAGGTCTGCAGAGCGAACGGATTGATGTCGGGCGTATTGACGAACAGGTGCGGCCGGAAGAAATCCTTCGGCGGCTGTGTCGTGAGCTCGGTGAAGTACTCGGTCAGCTCGCGCTTGGAGTTGCGCCAGATGAAATAGGTGTAGCTCTGCGCGAACCCGAGCTTGGCCAGCCGGTACATGACCGCCGGCCGCGTAAATGCCTCCGACAGGAACAGAACGTCGGGATGACGCGAGCGCACATCGGCGATCAGCCAGCGCCAGAACGGCAGCGGCTTGGTGTGCGGATTGTCGACCCGGAAGGTGCGGACACCGGCATCGATCCAGAACAGCACCACATCGCGCCATGCCAGCCACAGCGACGGCTTGGCGTGCTCGGCATAGAAATTGACGTTGACGATGTCCTCGTATTTCTTCGGTGGATTCTCGGCATAGCGAATCGAACCGTCAGAGCGCCAGGAGAACCATTCCGGATGCGTCGCGAGCCAGGGATGATCACGCGAACACTGGATGGCAAAGTCCAGCGCCACCTCCATGCCCTGCTCGGCCGCCGCCGCCACCAGGCGGCGGAAAGCGGCCATGTCACCGAGCTGCGGATGCAGCGCCGTGTGGCCGCCCTCGGCGGCACCGATTGCGTAGGGGCTGCCCGGATCGTCGGGCCCCGCCTCGAGCGAATTGTTGCGTCCCTTGCGATGGCTGCGTCCGATCGGATGGATCGGCGGCAGGTAGAGCACATCGAAACCCATGGCGCGCAGCGCCGGCAGGCGCGCAATACAGTCGTCGAAGGTGCCGTGCTCGCCATTGCGCGGCGATTGCGAGCGCGGGAACAGCTCGTACCAGCTGGCAAAACCCGCTGCCAGACGCTCGACGTCGACGATCAGGTCGGCAGGCAGGTGTGTCACGAACGCGCGCGGCTCCAGTTGTCCCATCAGCAGTGCCGCCTCCTCCGACAGCAGCAGCTCGACGGCGGCTCCCTGCTCGGCCGACTCCAGCCGCTGCACCAACGGTGCCCCATCGGGCACGGCACCGCGGAGGCGGCCCGGCGCTTTCGCGGCGGCCGCCAGCAGGCGCTTGCGCCCCTCCTCGATATCCACCGGGGCCGTCACGCCGGCAGCGCTCTTCTTGCTGAGATCGTGCCGGTAGCTGCCCCACTCATCGAGCCAGGCTTCGACATTGAAGCGGTGCCGGCCGGTGCGCACCGGCGTGAATTCGGCACGCCAGCGATCGTTTCCGAGCGGCACCATTGCCACGGACTGC
>DASYNV010000049.1:0-2159 GCA_036008365.1 Steroidobacteraceae bacterium
GGCGCAGGTCACGCCGGCCGCGCTGGAAGGCTTGGATCGCTCGCGCTATCTCGAGCGCTGTGCCAGCTACACCGGCGTGGGACTGCCCGCGCGGCTGGCCGAGAATCTGGCGGCGCTCGAACCCCTGCAGGTCGCACTCGACCTGGTGCAGCTGATGCGCAGTTCCGGCGCCGGTGCGCGCGCCGTCGCGCGGGCGCATTTCGGGCTCGGCGCACAGCTCGGACTCGACTGGATGCACGCCGCGATCGGCCAGCTGCCGGCCAGCGGCGGCTGGGGCCGTGCCGCGCGCTCGCGACTGCAGAGCGTTTGCCTGGCGGCACACCTGCGATTGACTGCCGCGGCACTCGAGTCGGCGCCAAAGACGCGTAGCATCGCGCTCGGCGCGCTCGAACGCTGGGAGCAGATGTTGCGCGACCTGCGTGCGCTCACGACACCGGATCTCGCGGCGCTGACGGTCGCGGTCGAAGCGCTCGAATCGCTGGCCTCGACCAAGGCGGCGGCGCATCTGGGATAGTCTCAGCTTCGCCAATCGAGGAGTGAGCGGTGGCCGGAAAACTGGTGATGGTGCGACACGGACAGAGCATCTGGAATCTCGAGAATCTGTTCACCGGTTGGACCGACGTCGATCTCACGCCCCTCGGCTGCGACGAGGCGCGCCAGGCGGGACGCGAGCTCAAGCGCGAAGGCCTGGTGCCCGAACTGGTGTTCACCTCGGTGCTCAAGCGCGCGATCCGCACGCAGTGGCTCATGCTCGAGGAGCTCGATCTGTTGTGGCTTGCGGTCGAACGACACTGGCGCCTGAACGAGCGTCACTACGGCGCACTGCAGGGACTCAACAAGGCCCAGACCGTCGAACGACACGGCGAGGCCCAGGTGAAGATCTGGCGTCGCAGCTACGACATTCCGCCGCCTCCATTGAATCTCGACGATCCGCGTCACCCGCGCTTCGATCCGCGCTATCGCGACGTACCCGCATCGGACCTGCCCGCCACGGAATCGCTCAAGGACACGCTGGCGCGCGTACAGCCCTATTGGGACCAGCGCCTGGCGCCCGAGCTCGAGCGCGGACGTACAGTGCTGCTGGTGGCGCACGGCAATAGCCTGCGGGCGCTGGTCAAGATGCTCGATGGGGTGTCGGAGGAGGCCATCGTCGAGCTCAATATTCCGACCGGGGTGCCGCTGCTGTACGAGCTCGACGATGCGCTCAAGCCGCGCAACAGCCGTTACCTCGGTGATCCGGAGGCCATCCGCGCCGCGGCCGAGGCGGTCAAGCGGCAGACGGCCAGGAAAAGCTGAGCGGCGCCCAACGGCGCCGCAGCACTCAGGCCGGTGCCTTGCGGCCCGGATCGGTCATCCAGCCGTCGTAGTGTCCACCGTGCTGCTCGGCGAGGGCCCGGAAGCGCTTGGAGTAATCCTGCATCTCAGTCACGGACACGCGCACCGACTTGCGCGCGTGCAGCGAAAAACCGCTGGCACCCTCCCCACCCATGACGCGCGTGTCGATGACAAAGCCTTCGGGTTCGAGCACGCCGCCGAGGGCGGCGCAGGCGGCCTGGTCCGGCAGATTGAAAAAGAAATCCACCTCGTAGGGCGTGAAGGCGTTGCCACCGGCGGCACGCAGGTTCTGCACCAGCCGCTCATCCCAATCATCCTGGGCGGTGCCGCGATTGCGGCGCACGCCGACATAGATGCGGACCACAGCCAACAATGCCGCAACCACCAACAGCAGGTACACCCAGTTCATGAGCGCCTACTCTTCCGGAGCGATCGTGACCTTCAGACCCGACATCGCATCATTCAGCACGATCTGGCAGGAGAGTCTGGAATTGGACTGGCGACTGGTGAGATCCCCGAGCATGTCGCTTTCATCGGACATCGGCGGCGGCAGTTTGGACACCCATTCCGCATCGACATAAACGTGGCAGGTCGCGCACGAGCACATGCCGCCGCAGATGGCTGCAACCCCATCGTTCATATCGCGCAGCGGTTCCATGAGCGTGGCGCCGCTCGGAGCCTCCACCGATCGTTCCTGGTTGTCGCGATCGATCACTCGCACCGTCGGCATGAGCACTCCTGTACTAAGGGCGGGCTAGTTTGCCGGCCGGATCGCCGGGATGCCAGTCCCTCAGAAACCACCGAGCCTCAGGGTGGGCGGGCGG
>DASYNV010000050.1:0-4730 GCA_036008365.1 Steroidobacteraceae bacterium
CGCACGGCCACCTGGCTGCTGCGCGAGAGCGGTTCAGGCACACGGGAAATCATCATTCAACTGCTGACGCCGCACCTGCATCAACTGCGGCCCGGGATCGAATTCGGCAACCCGGAGGCGATCAAGCGCGCCGCTGCCAGCGGTCTCGGGATCAGCTGCCTGTCGCGCTATGTGGTCGAGGATTTCCTGCGCTCGGGACAGCTGGTCGCCCCACGCACGCGGCTGCCACGCCTGTCGCGCCGCTTTTACCTGGTCCTGCACGAGCGCAAGCAGATCACGCGCGGGCTGGAGCTGCTGATCGGTTATCTGGAGGGCTGGGTGCCGCGCAGCGCCGGCGCCGGCAAGCGTACGCGATGATCAGGCGCGCAGTTGAATCTGCGCCACCAGCAGCCTGGCACGATCGGCGCACGGACCGACCAGCAGCTCGACCTCGCCGGCCTCGAAGGTTCGGCGCAGATCGGGGCCGAGGAATGCCAGATCCGAGGCCAGCAGCGATATGCGGGCGGTGGTGGATTCGCCGGGCTGCAGCGTGACGCGCGCAATTCCTTTGAGCTCGAGCAGCGGCCGCGCGACGCTTGCCAGCAGGTCGTGCGAGAACAGGAACACGGTTTCATCGGCCGCGCGCGCACCCTCGTTGATGACATCGACTTCGACCAGGATGATATCGGTCTCAGCCGCGCTCTGCGGAGTGGCGCGTAGATTGCCGAGCGTGCAGCGACCGTAGGTGAGACCGTGGCCGAACGGGTAAAGCGGCTCGTTCGGCAGGTCCAGATACCTGCTGCTGAAGCGATCTTTGGCATCCGCCGGCCGGCCGCTCGGACGCTGACCGAAGAAGACCGGAACTTGTCCGAGGGCGCGCGGCCAGGAGATCGGGGTACGACCGGACGGGGATACGCGCCCGCTCACGACATCGGCGATGGCATTGCCGGCCTCGCTGCCCAGAAACCAAGCTGCCAGCAGCGCGTTCGCCTTGGCCGCGAGCCAGGACACCATCAGCGGTCTGCCCGAGAACAGGATCGTGATCACCGGAATGCCGCGCGCGCTCGCGCGCTCGAGCACGGCCTCGGCCAGTGCGCGCTGTTGCCCGGGAAGCGATGGATCGGCGCGACTCGCGGCCTCGCCGCTCATGTTCGCGGCTTCGCCCAGACACAACAGGATCGCATCCGAACCATCGCAGCGTTCGACTGCGGCAGCGATGCCCGATCGATCCTGACCGTCGATCGCTACACCCGCCGCGTATCGAAGCTCGACCTGCGGCAGGCCCTGCCGGAGCCCCGAGAGGACGCTGACCTGGCCTTCGGGCTCGCCGGCAGCCCACCACGGTCCGCGCATTTCGCCCGGTGCATCCGCGAGCGGTCCGATAAGCGCGAGCCGCCGCACCGAGGAGGGCAGGGGAAGCGCGTCCGAGTCGTTCTTGAGCAGCACGATGGCGCGCGCCGCGATCGAGCGCGCAAGCCGTCGGCGTTCGGTGAGCGCCGCGGCGGTCTCGGGTTGCGCGCCGCGCCGGTACGGATCGTCGAACAGACCGAGACGCTCTTTGAGACGCAGCACGCGCCAAAGCGATTCGTCGATGTCTTCGATGACCGCAAGGCCACGGCTCAGAGCCACGGGCAGGCCCCGCCGGTAGGCATCGGACATCATGTCGATGTCGACCCCTGCCTTGATGGCCAGTGCGGCCGCCTCGGCCAGATCCCTGGCAACGCCGTGACGCAGCAACTCGCCGATGGCGTTGTAGTCGCTGACCAGGACGCCGTCGAAGCCGAGCTGATCGCGGAGGCAATCGCGCAACAGCGGTTTGTTGGCCGTCATGGGTATTCCGGCCAGATCCGTGAATGCCGGCATGACCGCGACCACGCCAGCCTCGACCGCGGCGACGAACGGCGGCAGATGCACTTCGCGCAGCGTTCGCTCGGAGATATCGACCGATGCGTATTCGCGTCCGGCAGTCACCGGTCCGTAAGCACAGAAATGCTTGGCGACCGCGGCGAGCGCATCGCTCGCGGTCAGATCAGCGCTCTGGAAGCCGTGCACCTTGGCGCGTGCGATGCGGGCCGCAAGCCACGCGTCCTCGCCGGGCCCTTCGGCCGTGCGTCCCCAGCGCGGATCGCGCGAAACATCCAGCATCGGCGCGAAGGTCATGGCCAGCCCATCGGCAGCCGCTTCGCGGGCGGCTTCGCGCGCCGACTGCGCCCAGGCATCGGGATCGAACAGCGATGCCTCGGCCAGCGGAATCGGGAACAGCGTACGAAACCCATGAATGATGTCGAGACCGATCAGCAATGGCACGCCGAGCCGCGATTGCTCGACGGCCATGCGCTGCATCTCGCGTATCGGCGCCGGCCCGATCAGATTCAGCAGATTGCCGATCGTGCCCGCGCGGATCGCGTCGGTGGAATCACCGGCGATGACCGGCCCGGTGACCGCATAGCTGCAGGCCGTCATGGTGAGCTGGCCGAGCTTCTCCTCGAGGGTCATTGCGTCGATCAGCTGTTCGATCCGGCTCATCGGCGCATCATGACAGCCTGGACGTGCTTTTGCGGTATCGGAACGGGTTCCTGTTCCTCGTGCCCTCAATCGGATTTAATGCCGGGGTTTGCGGTCGATCGCGTGGCGTGGAACTTGCTAGGAGACTCTATTCACCATGCCTAGATTCGAACAGGCGCTCGAGCTCGAGGCCGGCGACGCAAGTGCCGCGTCGTTGGCGGAATTGCCCGACGAGTCGCTGCTCGAGCAGGTGCAGCGCCAGACATTTCGTTTCTTCTGGGAAGGTGCGCATCCGGTGAGTGGCCTGGCGCCCGACGGGGTTCCTGGCCGGAGCCACCACCCGCGGGATCTGGTGGCCGTCGGCGGCTCGGGCTTCGGCATCATGGCCCTGCTGGTCGCCGTGGAGCGTGGCTGGGTTACGCGCGAAGCGGCGCTGGAGCGACTCGGACGCATGCTCGATCTGTTGACCCGCGCGACCTGCTACCACGGCGTGTTTCCGCATTTCCTCGATGGCCGCACCGGCACAACTATCCCGTTCATGCGCAAGGATGACGGCGGCGATCTGGTGGAGACGTCCCTGCTATGCATGGGACTGCTGTGCGCACGGCAGTATTTTCAACGCGACCAGGCGGCCGAAAAATCCGTGCGGGACCGTATCACCTACCTCTGGGACGAAGTCGAGTGGAACTGGCACACCCGCGGCGGCCGCGACCTGCTGTACTGGCACTGGAGCCCCAATAACGGCTGGGCGATGAATCACGAAATCCGGGGCTGGAACGAATGCCTGATCACCTACGTGCTGGCCGCTTCCTCGCGCCGTTACGCCATCGAACCCAGCGTCTACCACCGCGGCTACGCGGCGGGGCGTGATTTCATCAATGGACGATCCTATTACGGTATCGAATTGCCGCTCGGTGCGCCCTACGGCGGGCCGCTGTTCTTTGCACACTACTCGTTCTGTGGACTCGATCCGCGCGGCCTGAAGGACCGCTACGCCGACTACTGGCAGCAGAACGTGCGCCACGTGCAGATCAATCGTGCCCACTGCAGCGCCAACCCGCGCGGTCACAGGGGCTTGAGCGCCACCTGCTGGGGACTGACCGCGAGCGATGACCCGCAAGGTTACGCGGCGCATTCGCCGATGATCGATAACGGCACGATTGCGCCGACTGCGGCGCTCTCGAGCCTGCCGTACGCGCCGCTGGAAGTGCTGCAGACGCTGCGCCATTTCCTCTCGGAGCACGGCGCTCGCCTCTGGGGGCGATACGGTTTCGTGGATGCCTTCTGCGAGCAACGCGATTGGTACGCCCGGAACTTCCTGGCCATCGATCAGGGGCCGATCGTCATCATGCTGGAAAACCACCGCAGCGGTCTTTTGTGGAAGCTGTTCATGAGCGCACCGGAGGTGCGGGTCGGCCTGCGTCGACTCGAATTCGCCAGTCCGCATCTGGCTGAGGGCGGCTGATGGAACCGATCGGGCCGTGGCTCGATCAGCAGTATCGTCGCGCCGGCAGTGCGATGCTGCGCAGTATCTCCCCGGTGGACATCGTCAAGACCCGCCCCGGATTCGCGCAGACCGTGCGGCCGCAGCGCGGATCGATCGTGGCCTCGCCGGTGCTCGCGGCCTACGATCCGGACCCCGACTACTTCTTCCACTGGTTTCGCGATTCGGCAGTGGTGTTGGACGCACTGCGCCTGCTGCATGAGAACGGCAGCATCGGCAGCGAGGCGATCGGACATCTCGAGGACTTCGTGGGCTTCAGCCTGTCGCTGCAGCAGCTGGATGGCCGGACGCTGGCCTCGAATTCAGCTTGGCGCGCTGCCGTGGCGCCGGACTTCATCAAGTTCCTGCGCACGGACGAAGACCTCGCAGCGGCCCGCGGTGAGGCTATTGTTGCAGAAACGCGTGTCAATCCCGACGCTTCGCTCGATATATCGCGCTGGCCGCGACCGCAGCACGATGGGCCGGCACTGCGGGCGCTGACATTGATTCGATGGGCGCGACTCGAATCGGTCTCGGCCGAGCTCGATCACGAGCTCTCGACGCTGCTGCGTTCGGATCTCGATTTTCTAGCGCGGCATTGGCACGAGCCCTCGTTCGACATCTGGGAGGAGGAGAAGGGACGGCACTATTACACGCTCGGCGTGGCTGCCGCTGCGCTGGCCGACGGCGCGGCCTGGCTGCAACGTCGTGGCGATCGGGCGACGGCGCAGACCTACGCGGCCGAGGTGCAGATGATTCGCCG
>DASYNV010000051.1:0-2604 GCA_036008365.1 Steroidobacteraceae bacterium
TGCCATTCAAGACCGCGTGAGGATGCACCGCGGCTCGGGCGGAAAACAGCGACTGCTCGCTAAAATCAGCGGCGCGCCCCTACGCAGTTACCGCAAGTGATCGCGCGCACCCAGGCAGGCGCGCGCGCCAGCGGGTAGGGCCGCGACGTCGGCCCGAAGACCTCGATCGTCGTGCGCCAGCAGACTACTGTTGTCGCATCATTGCGACGTAAATTCCCGCCCGCGAGGGCCTACTCACGCAGGGCCGGGACCATAGTCAGGAGGCAGACTGCCGCGCGCTCGATGAGTGATCAGCGGCCCGCAGGCCCGCGTCGAACAGCCGCTCGAGCTGGGCAACCACCGCGCTGCGCTCATAGGTGGCGCGTGCCCGCTCCCGAGCCGCCGTGCCAAGCCGCTCGGCGGCGGCCGGGTCCTGCAGCAAGCGGACGCACTCCTCGGCGAGCTGCGCCAGGCTGTCACGCAGGACGAGCTCAGTGCCGTTCTCGAACACGAGTCCTTCCGCTCCGAGAGTGGTCGACACAATCGCGCGCGCGTACGCTGCGGCCTCGATGATCTTTATGCGGGTACCTGAGCCGTAGAAGATCGGACAGCACACGACGCGTGCCTGCGCATAAAGAGCGGCGAGATCGTCCACGAATCCGGTGAAGGTAACGCTGGCATCCGCCGCCCGGTAGGACCGCAACAGCTCAGGGCTGCCCCCGGCGATGATGAGCCGCGCGTGCGGCACTCGCGCCTGCACCGTCGGCCAGATGTCCCGCACGAGGGTATCGGCAGCCTGGGCATTCGGCGGGTAGTTCATGACGCCGACGAACAACACGACGGGCTCGGGCGCACCGGCACGAACGCCCGCGGGGATGCGGATGCCGTTCGCCACGACCTCGATGCGGCGTGAACCGCTCAGCCTCACCAGATGGCGGCGATCGTGTTCTGAGCACACGAACGTCAGCCGTGCGCGGCGCACGGCCAGCAACTCGGTGAGCAGCAGTCTCGGCATCTGCAGCAACAGCAGGCGTTCCAGAGGCCAGCGGGGGTAGTGCAACACGCGCCGTGCGAACGTGATGTGCTCGACGTCGTCCAGATCGAAGAACAACGGAGCCCGGCCGATAACCCGGGAGAGCTTCAGCAACAGCGACATAGCGGGCAGGCGATGTGCGAGTATCAGATCGGGCGCTGCACGCACCGCGGTGCGGACAGCACGGACCGCCGCCTCGTGGCCGACCCCCCCGGCCGCCTGTTGCGCATGAAAGTCGAACATACCCGGGCCGTAGCGCTGCCAGCGCGTCGCCGCAGGCGCCCACCGCAGGACCGGGGCGAGCTGCACCGACAACTTCGCCGACCAGCGCCGTCTGAGACGCTCCTCGTGCGCGCGCACTTCCTGCGGCGAGAACTGCAGTTCTTCCGGAATGAGGATCAGGCATTCGATCCGGTCGACGACGCGTGCCAGCGCCTCCAGCTGAGTCTCCAGCCGCAGCACGGTACCCCACATGATGCGGTCGTGGACGGGAAACGTGCGGGAAATGACGAGTGCCGTCGTCACGCGCGCCTCCGGTGCGCGCCGGCTATGCCGGTTGGTCGCGACCAGGCAGCTATGCGCATGCCCACCCGGTGATGTAGCGTATGACGCTTCCGCGGACACAGCCAAGCCGGAGTTCGCACCGATGGGCCTCGCGCGCCGCGTGCTCGAGAGAGCGCTGAACGTTCAGCTCGTCCCGAAGGGCAAGGTTGCGCTTGCCTTCGAGTGGGAGCATCTGCACCGGTTCTTCAGGCATTTTGCGATCGACTGCGTGTTCGACATCGGCGCCAACGCCGGCCAGTACGCAACCATACTACGCCGGCGCGTAGGCTATCAGGGGCCGATCATCTCGTACGAACCGATTCCGGAGCTCGCCGCCAAGCTGCGCGCCGCGGCGACACTCGATGGCGCCTGGACGGTCGAGGAGCTGGCGCTCGATGCCACGTCGGGTCGCGCAGGTTTCAACGTCTTCGCGGTCGATGAATTCAGTTCTCTGCATGAAACTTCGGCTCTCGCCCGGCAGCAGTTCCACAAGCACCTGCAGCTCGCGCAGCGCATCGAAGTGCGCACCGGTACCTTGGCGGACGAGCTCCTCAAGTACCAGGTGCAGCTCGGCTTCAAGAGACCGTACCTGAAGCTCGATACCCAGGGGCACGATCTCAGGGTGGCGGCGGGCGCCGGAGAGCGGTTGCGCGATTTCGTGGGGCTGCAGAGCGAGCTGGCCATCCAACGGCTGTACGAGGACGCACCGAGCTTCGAGGAAGCACTGCAGTTTTATCGCGACCGTGGATTCGAGCTGAGCGCCCTGGTGCCCAACAACGTCGGCCATTTCCCGCGTCTGCTTGAGATCGACTGCATCATGTACCGGGCCTGACCGGCTGCCGCCGCGCAGGCCAGAGAGGTTCCAACAGCGTCACCGCCACGGAAGGAGAAAGCGGCGCAGCGCGCTTCGTAAGGCTCTGTAGGTCACGTATAGGTCCGGGTGCATGCGCTTCACGTATTCAACGACGCGCGGCTTCCACGCCCAATCGGGTTGCAGGAATTTGTGGAAAACCGGAATCTCGGTTCCACAAAAATTGTAGTGCTTGGCA
>DASYNV010000052.1:0-4863 GCA_036008365.1 Steroidobacteraceae bacterium
AGCCGACCAGGCACGTCACCGCGCCAGCCCCCAACAGCTATCGCGCCATACCGGAGCGCTCACCGCAGTTGCAATCGCCGGGGCAGAGCATGGGTCCGAACGTCTTCGAACAGCGCGATCGCGAGATCGAACAGGAACGCCAGGCACAGCTGCGCGCGCAGCAGGCGCAGCAACTGCTGCAGCAACAACGCCAACAGCAGCGCCTGCAATCGCAACAGCAACGGTTTCAACCGCAGCAGGAACAACAGCGCGTGCAGGAGGAGCAGCGGCAGTCCCAGCAACAGCAAGTATTGCAGCAGCAGCAACAGCAGCAACAGCAGCGGGCACAGCAGCAGCAGCAGCCCGCACCGCAGCCGCAGCCGCAGCCGCGCGCCAAACCCGATTTGAGGCGCGTGCCGCAGCAGGGCTCCCCGCCCTCACCAAACTCGCAGCGCTAGGCGGGCGGACGCTCAGTGCCGCGGATCGATCCAACCGTCGTCGCCCTCGAGCAGCCGCGCGGCCTCGTGCGGTCCCCAGCTCCCGCACGGATACCCGTACACCGGGGTGCTGTCGCCGAGTACCGGATCGACGATCGCCCACTGCGCCTCGATCGCATCCTGCCGGCCGAATAGACCCAGGTCGCCGCGCAGCGCATCGCCGAGCAGGCGCTCGTACGGCGTCATCGCCTCGCCCGGCTGGCGCTTCACGATCAGCTCGACGTCTTCGCCGGCCATGCGCTCGCCGGCCACCTTGACGCGCATGCCGAGGCCGATCACGACGTCGGGACTGAGCCTCAGGCGCAGATGGCTCGACAGGCTCGGCACCAGCTCGCCAAACACTTCACGCGGCGGACGCCGGAATTCGACCACCACTTCGGTGCAGGTGACCGGCATGCACTTGCCGGCACGAATGTAGAACGGCACGTCGGCCCAGCGCCAGCTGTCGACGAACAGCCGCACGGCGGCATAGGTCTCGACCGAAGAGTTCTCGGCCACGCCCGGAGCGTTGCGGTAGCCCTGATACTGGCCGCGCACGATGCTTTGTGCGTCGAGCGGCCGGATCGCGCGTAACACCCGGGACTTCTCGTCCCTGAGCGCACTCGGGATACTTTGCATCGGCGCATCCATGATCACATTGCTGAGCACCTGCAGCAGGTGATTCTGGATCACATCGCGCACCGCACCGGCCTCTTCATAGAACGCGCCACGTCCGAGCACATCGAAATCCTCGGCCATCGTGATCTGGAGACTGCGGATATGGGTTCGGTTCCAGATCGGCTCGAGAAAGGCGTTGCTGAAGCGCGTGTAGAGAATGTTCTGCACCGGCTCCTTGCCGAGGTAGTGATCGATGCGGAAGATCGACTCCTCGGGAAAATGCTGCTGCAGAATCGCGTTCAACTCGCGCGCGGACTTCAAGTCGCGGCCGAAGGGCTTCTCGAGCACGACGCGCGCATTCTTGACGCAGTCCACGGCCGCCAGGCCGCCAATCACGATGGCGAATACACTGGGCGGTATCGCCAGGTAATGCAAAGGCGCGCTTGCACCCGCGAGCGCTGCACGCAGGCGCTTGAAGGTCTCGACCTCACGGTAATCGCCGTCGACGTAGCGCATCAGCGACGCCAGTCGCGCGAATGCCTGCTCATCGTAAGTGCCGTGCGCCTTGATCGACTCACGGGCGCGCTCGACCAGCTGCTCCTGTCCCCAGCCGGAGCGGCCGACGCCGACGATCGGCGCATTCAGCTGGCCACGGCGCACCAGCGCCTGCAGCGCCGGGAAGATCTGCTTGTACGCCAAGTCACCGGTAGCCCCGAAGAAAACGAAGGCATCGGAGTGTTGCGCTTCCACGCTCACCGCCTGCGTTCAGCGGCCGGACGGTGCAGTTCGTTCGTGGTGGCCTCCAAACTCCAGGCGCATGGCGGAAACAATGCGGTTACCGAAATCGGCTTCGCCGCGCGAGCTGAAGCGCGAAAACAGGGCTTCGGCGAGCACCGATGCCGGCACGCCGGCATCGATCGCGGCGTGCACGGTCCAGCGGCCCTCGCCCGAATCGGATACGCGGCCCGCGAACTGATCCAGCCCCGGATTGGACGCCAGCTGTCCGGCCAGCAGATCGAGCAGCCACGAGCTGACCACGCTGCCGTGGCGCCAGAGCTCGGCGATCTGATCGAGCTTGAAATCGAAACCGTGGGTCTGCTTCCCCACGGGCGCGGTCTCGGCGTCGATCACCTGCTCTTCGGCCGTGGCGCCGATCATGTGCAGAATGTTGAAGCCCTCGGCATAGGCCGCCATGAGACCGTATTCGATGCCGTTGTGAATCATCTTGACGAAATGCCCGGCGCCGACCGGACCCACGTGGAGGTAGCCGCGGCCGGCGGTGCCGCGGGCGGCCGCGCCGCCCGCAGCGGCCTCCTGCGCCAGGGCTGCGAACACCGGCTCGAGCTGCTTCACCGCATCGTTGTCGCCGCCGATCATCAGGCAGTAGCCGCGCTCGAGGCCCCAGAGACCGCCGCTGGTGCCGACATCGACGTAGTGAATGTTCTTTGACTTGAGCTGTTGCGCGCGCCGGATGTCGTCGACGTAATTCGAATTGCCACCGTCGATGACGATGTCGCCAGCGCGCAGCACCGGCTGCAGACTCGCGAGCAGCGTATCGACCGCACCGGCCGGGATCATGATCCAGATGATGCGGGGCGAAGGCAGCTTGGCGATCAGGTCGGTGGCCGATGTCGCCGCTACCGCGCCCACATCGTTGAGCGCTTGCGCCGCCGCGGCATTGCTGTCATACACCACGCAACTGTGGCCGCCCTTGGCGAGCCGCCGCACCATGTTCGAGCCCATGCGCCCGAGGCCGATCATTCCGATTTTCACGTGTACTCCAATCGCAGGCGTGCGGCCAGCAAACCGGATCAGAGCACAAAACACTGCGTGGGGGAATTGCCCGCGAGAACCTCAGGCCACAGAGGCGATGTCGTCCCGGGCCAGCGTGACGCGATTGCGGCCGGCGGTCTTTGGACTGATAAAGCGCCCGATCGGCGCGCAGCATCAGCGATTCGAAATTGAAAGAGACAGGGTGCACATTTTTAGTCAAATGCCGTACCCATGGCCTCGAACAGCCGGTACCGCCAGTAGCGCAGCTGCGACGCATCGGCGTAGACGTCGGCGTCGGTGGTGTATTCGGTGCCGCTCGAGGCCCGGTTGTACCAGAGCGCGTCGAACCAGCCGTGTGCCTCGGTAGCGGCCGCGGCGTTCAGCGGCAGTTCGACGATGGCGGCGGCCGCAAGGTCGAAATCCCCGAGGTCCCGCCGGCTCAGGTCCGCAGTCCCGACCATGACCCAGACCTGATCCGCGCTCTGAATCAGCACCAGACCCGCACTGAACTGCTCGCCATGCGTACGGTACCAGCGTACGCGGATCGCGCCGTCGCTGGCCGATATGAGTTCAGAGGCGACCTGGCGGTTCGGGATGCCCGAGTGCTGATAACCATAACCGTCCTTGCCGGGATCGAGCAGCAGGCGCACGTCGACGCCGCGACGCGCGGCATCGAGCAGCGAGCGCACCAGTTCCCGCTGCGCCAGGTAGAGCGTGGCGATGGCGATGCGATCGCCCTTGCGAGCCGTGTCGATGCGCTCGACCAGCGTCGCGCCGATCGCGGCCTCCGTTACCACGCGTGCGCGAGCGGTGTCCGCGTCTTCGGGTAGCGTCAGCCGCCGCTTCGGTTCGAGCAGGCGCTGTGCGCGCGCCTGCATCGCGCCGCCATCGCTCCAACCCGACAGCTGCGCCAGCACGAATTCGGACTCGATCAACGGCTCGAGCGCGCTGCCCGAGAGCTTGAGTGCGGTCGCCGAATGGATGCCGGCCTCTGAGTGCAGCGGACGCGAAAACAGCAGCGCATCGACGCCGCCGCCGCCGTCATCGGCGATCAACAGCTGGCGATGACTGCGCTGATAGCCGCGCAGCTGGCCCCAGAGCTGCATCGACACGCCGGAAGGACCGACTTCGAGTGGATTGGGCCAGGCCGCCGATGGCAGCGCCCGGCTCCACCAGCGGCAACACAGGTCCCAGAAGGAAGTGAAGGCGGGATCGGGCGCGCGTAATCGTCCGACATCGACCGCCAGCACTTCGATACCGGAGGTGGTCAGGCGCTCGAGCAGGTGCGCACTGTCCATCTGCAGCGTCGACGGATCGGTCAGCACGAGTATCGAGAGATCGGGGTACTGTGTCTTGGCTCGCGACAGCGCATCGACGATACCGGAAGCGATCGGCAGCGCGGTGCGCAGCCGCGACGCCCCCGGACCCGCCGCCGGCAGATCGCCGAACAGGCCGGTATCGAGCAGCAGCAGCTGTCGCGCGCGCGAGATCATGCCGAGCAGCTCGGCATCGATCTGCTGGTCGATCAGCGGCGCACCGTTGGCGTCGGCGGCGCTCAGGTCCCGCAGGAAATGCGCCGAGCGCGCCGGCATCGCAGCCCAAGCGCCGGCGATGTGCAATCCGGGCGGCAGCGGTTTGAGGGACAGCCAGACGGCGCCCAGTGCCCACGCGATCAGCAGCAGCACCGGCAGCGACCGCAGCAGCCAGCGGAGCGCACGCGCGAAGCGAGCGAGAGTGTTCAGGCCGACACGGGCCTCAGGGACACGGGCGCGACCGGCAGCAGGTTGGCGAAGGCGGGCCGGCCGCCCTGCTGCGTGAGCAGCAGCTGCAGCAGCTCATCGATGCTGCGGGTCTCGCCGAACAGCTGCCCCTGCGCCATGTTGCAGCGGCTGTTGCAGAGGAATTCCAACTGACGCACCGACTCGACTCCTTCGGCCACGACGTCCATGCCAAGGCTGTGTCCCATATCGATGATCGTGCGTACCAGCACCGCGTCAGCCGGATCGTCGGCGACGTC
>DASYNV010000053.1:0-10468 GCA_036008365.1 Steroidobacteraceae bacterium
GCGCGAGCTGCGCTACCAGTGGTTCGATTTTGTGCTCAAGGGTGCACCGAAGCCGCTCATCCTGTCCGATCGCGTGAACTTCGAGCTCACGGGCGCCAACGAGTGGCGGCACGTACCCTCGATCGCCACCATGGCCAACGAGCGACTGCGCTATTTTCTGGGCGCGGCACCGGCGGCTGAGAACCATCTGCTGACGCAGGAAAAGCCTGCGAAAACCGCCTTTCTGAAGCAGACCGTGGATTTCGCCGATCGCAGCGATGCGGCCTGGAGCTCGCCCTATAACATCGTCGGCAACACCCTGCCGCTGCACAATGCGCTGGCGTTCGTCAGCGAGCCGCTGGCGCAGGCCACGGATATCACGGGCCTGGTATCGGGGCGGCTCGATTTCGCAGTCAACCGCATGGACGTGGATCTGACGGTCGCACTCTACGAGTTGCTTCCCAGCGGCGACTACCTGGCGCTGTTCGACCCGGTGTATTCGTTTCGCGCCAGCTACGCCCAAGACCGCACGCATCGCCAGTTGCTCAAGGACGGCGAGCGCCAGCGGCTCTCGTTCGACGTCGAGCGCCTGATCAGCCGCCGCCTGCAAGCGGGAAGTCGGATCGTGGTGCTGCTCGGCGTCAATAAGACGCCGGAGCTGCAGATCAACTACGGCGGCGGCGACGATGTCAGTGCGGAAGCCCTGCAAGAGGATGCATCCCTGCTCAACATCCGCTGGTACGACAGCAGCTACCTCGATCTGCCGGTGCAGAAGTAGCCTCTGCCTTCCGCCGCGCGCCGCGCCGCCCGAAAGCGGCGGACGCGGCGGAAGGCGCTCTCGTGTTCGAGATCAGACTTGGGGGCCCACCGTGACCCGATCGATCGAACCGGAGGTCGTGGAATCAATCACGCTCCAGGCCAGCAGTCCCGTCATCGCCAGCGCGACCGAGGCGGCTACAAACTTCTGCAGGAAAGAACCGATAATGCTGCTCATGACAATCTCCTTAGGTTTAGTTGCTGCGGGCGCTGGTATTGCCGCCCGCTGTCTTACCGTCGGGAGTTATGCTGGACCTGATCGATCGGGACTTCTGTCAAGCGTTTGACACAGGGGAGCGGAGCGGTGGCGCTGGCTATTCAGACGATATTGGAGCGCAGCCGGCTGTTCCGGGGTCTTCCGGCCGCAGCGCTGCAGAAGGTCACGGCGCTGGCAACCCGGCGCGCATTCACACAGGGATCGCTGATCTTCTCCCAGGGTGATCCGGGCGATGCACTCTACGGCGTGGTCAGCGGTCGGGTTCGCATCAGTGCCAGCGGCCAGGACGGCCGCGAGATGTTCCTGAACATCATGGAACCCGGCGATACGTTTGGCGAGATCGCACTGCTCGATGGCGCGCCGAGAACGGCGACCGCCAGCGCCACTGCGCAGTCGGAACTGATCCTCATAAAGCGCGAACCGTTTCTGTCCTTGCTGCAGCAGGAGCCCAAAGTAACCTTTCACCTGCTACAACTGCTCTGTCAGCGCATCCGCTGGACCAGCGGCCTGGCCGAGGATTCGGCGCTGCTGGCATCGCCCGCTCGACTGGCACGACGACTTCTGAGCCTGGCGCGCCTGCAGGGACCCGATCCGCAGCGCAGCGCGCGTCTGGCGTTGTCGCAGGAGGAGATCGCGCGCTTTCTGGGACTCTCACGTCAAATGGTCAATCAGTATCTGCAGCAATGGAAGGCGCAGGGATGGGTCGCTTTGGGCCGCGGCCAAATCACGCTGGTCGATCAACGCGCCTTGCAGTCGATCGCCAGCGGCAGTGATGCTGCGGCAGATCGCTGATGCGGTCACTTGTTGCGTTGTTCGGGCGGACGAGGAATATGAGTCAGCTGCGCGAAACGCGCAGCCTCGGACATGAGCTCGGCGGGTCTGGCCGGTCCGCGGCGTCGCAGGAACAATCGCTGCAGCGAATACCAATCGTTTTTCCAGGACATCTTGAGCTTGCTCAAGAACGTCCGTTTGGCCGGTATGACGGCCGCGCTCTCGGCCGTCGGGTAGTAGACGCGGACCGGGATAGTGCCAAAGCCTTCACACGCTTCGGTCCGCTCCTCGGGCGCCAATTGGGGGAATCCGCCACCCAACCGATAGAATGGCTCGGTTTCGAGGATGTATTCCCCATTTTGCACCGAGTTCTTGAGCAGCCTGTGCGCCAGGATCACGTCCTCTCCGGAAATCTTCTGAAACGACATGACCCGACTGAACACCGCCTGCCCGTGATGCAGGATCGCTTTGAGCTGCAATTTGCCGACGTTGCGGCACGCGTCGCAGATGCAGAGACTGCAATCACTGATCAGTTCCCCCTCGCGCAGTCGGAAGGCGTCGAAAATCGATGCGACCTGCCGGCGCACGTCGTCCGCGAGCGCCGCGCTGCCCTCGCGCTGCGCGTAGAAGCTGACGGCGTCACCCAGGATTTCGTGTACCACGAGCGGCTCGCGAGCCCGCTTTATGATGCTTTCGAGCAGCTCACTGATGATCTGCTCGGCGTGCAGCGCGCTGAGCTTGTGAAGCTTGGTGAATCGCGTATAGCCGCTGATGTCGATCAGTACCAGCGATACCGGATTCAATTTCATGACAGGCCCGGATGGCTCATGGACCTCATGTTAACAGTTGGTGCGACCTTCGATTAGTGGGTGCGTCTGGCTGCGGCCATTGCCGCGTTAGACTTAGACTTGGATTGCCGGACGAGGGCGATATGCAGGAGCTGGGTAATGCTCTGGGCCGGTTCATCGGCGGCCAGAGCGATGTCGACGAGCTGCGCAGTACGTTTCGCGACTACCTGCGCCAGCGGCCCGAGCAGCGCGAAACGGTATCGCGTTGGGTCCATGAGCGCATCCACAGCGGGCACCTCGCACCGGCCATCCTGCTGACGATCGGCGACCTGATCGGCGAAACCGGCGGCGCGCCATCTCCGACCGCCGCCGAGACGGACAAGACCGGCCCGCGAACGGGTGTCGTCGCAGCCAGCAGCAGCGAGGATGCCCCCCCACTGCGACTCGGCAGTGTTCTCGACGGTCGGTACACGTTGGTGGCGGAAGTCGGGCATGGCGGGATGGGCGCGGTATTCAAGGCAAAAGACCGCAATCGGGAAGATTTCCAGGATCGGCACCCGTATATCGCCCTCAAGGTCTTGAGCGAGGAGTTCAAACGTCATCCGGACGCGCGCATGGCACTGCAGCGCGAAACGGCGCGGGCCCAGAGCCTGGCGCATCCCAATGTAGTAACCGTCTACGACTTCGACTACGACGGTCCATACGCGTACATGACGATGGAACTGCTCGAGGGACAGCCGCTCGACGCCTGGCTGCAAGGCGAAGCGAGTGTCAATGCACCGCTATCGCGCCGCTGGCTCATCGTTCGCAGCGTCGGTGCAGGTCTCTCATACGCGCACGAGAAAGGCGTCGTGCACTCGGATCTGAAGCCCGGCAACGTGTTCATGTGCGAAACGGGCGTCGTCAAGGTGATGGATTTCGGCATCGCGCGCCCGCTACGCAGCCTGAGCGGAGGGCCATCCACGGTATTCGATCCGGCCGAGCGACTCGGCGGGCTGACGCCGGCCTACGCCTCGCTGGAGCAATGGAATCATGAAGACCCCGACCCGCGAGACGACATCTACGCCTTTGCCTGTGTGGTCTACGCGGTCTTCAGCGGCCGGCACCCATTCGCCAGCGCCTCAGCGAAAACCGCGTTCGAATCCGGCCTGACGCCACTGCGCATCGAGTCGTTGACGCGCCGTCAATGGGAGGTCCTGCGCCACGGTCTGGCCTTCCAGCGTAAGGACCGGATCGCGAGCATCGATGAATTCCTGCGTCTATTCGCGCCGCGCAGTTGGCTACAGAAGTATCGCCTGTGGTTTGCCGCGCTGGCGGCGGTCGCGGTCGCAGCGCTGCTGGCGGTCGGGGCTCGATTCTTCCGCGACTACATCGAGGATCAGTTTCTCACCGTGCTGTCGCCGCATCGGGCCGTCGCTGCCGCCAAGCCGCTGACGCCGGAGCAACGCCACGATGTCGACGACTCGCTGTATATGGCCGGAGACACGCTCAATCAGGCTAAGAACGCCAAGTCTATCGACGACCAGGCGTATCTGCTCTCCGAAGGCGCGAACAACGCCAATCAGCTGCTCGACAGCGTCCTGGCGCTCGATCCGTCCAATCGGCAGGCACTGACGCTGAAGGCCAACGCCGTCTCCATTTACGAGTCCAGCATTCGCTCACTCATCGCCGCAAATAAGCTCCCCGACGCACTCAGGCTGGTCGGGTACGGCATGAGGATTCAGCCGGATAGCCGCAGTCTGTTTCGGTTCAAGCAGGAAATCTGCAATCGTGATCCAACGGTCTGTATCGGTAACTGAGCAGGCTAACGCGCCAGCGAGGCCACCTGCGCCCCGCTGGTCACGGGCACGAAGAAGAAATCGCCGAACTTATGGTTGGGATCCTGCAGGTTCGAATAGGTGGGCGATTGCTTGAGGCCGGTCCGGGCGCTCTCGGCGGCGATGCGGCTGCTGACTTCGTGCGCCAGCATCTCGCCGGACATCAGGATATTGTTCTGGCGCAGCACGGTTATGAAGAGCTCCGCAAACAGCGAGTGGTTGCGGTTGGCCGAGGTACCATCCACGACCGGTTCATTCTGACCCGATGTCAACACCACGCGCGCGCCCCGTGTCCACTCGATCCGGATGCGGCGCTCATCGATGGCGCGACTGACCGTGGTCGACGTCGGATGAGTAATGACGCTGGAAAAGCATGAGTCGGCTACCAGCAGCACATGACGGGCGTGAATCTGCCAGATCGTATCGCTGATCGTCTGCGCTGACACCCAGCTGGACGGTAACTCAGGGTCGGCGTCCACGCCCAGCCAGAACGCGCGCTCGGGCGGGCCGGTCTTGGTGCCGCCGTGACCGGCGTAATAGATCAGCAGGCGATCGGCATCGGTCAGTGTGCGCGCATACTCGTTCATCGCCATCATGATCTGGTCGTTGGTGGCATCGATCAACAGATTCACCTCGAAGCCGTAGCGGCCTTTGAGCAGATCCGATATATCGCGCGCGTCGTTGCTGGGCGTGCTCAACGCCGGCATGTGGCGGTATTTGCCGTTGCCTATGATCAGTGCGTGGTAATTGGCAGGACCCATGCTGCGCACCAGTTCCAGCAACGCGGACGGCGTGATCGCATCGCTATCCTTCGATTGCGGCATGCGATAGCTGACGTTGTCCGCGACCAGCGGCGGCTGCGACGTGCTGGCGGTCGAGGGCGTCCGGTCGGAGCTAAGTTGCTGTTCGAGCGTGCTGATGTATCTGCGCGCCTCGGCAACCTGCTCCGACTTGTCGTGTACGTCCGCCTCCAGCAGGGCGACTCGTTGTTGCGCCCTTTGGCTGACAGAGACCTGTTGCGCCAGGCTTTCGCGTTCCTGCACCAGCTGCAGTTGCTGCGCCGCCGATTCCATCTCAAGCTGCTCGAGCTTTGCGCCCCGCTCCGCCACCTTCTCCTGAGCGGCTTGCGCGGCGTCGCGCTGACGCTGCATTTCGCCGGCAGCCGCCGCTTCGTCACGGCCTCGCTGCGCCCGCCCGCGATCGAATTCACTACGCAATTGGCTGGACTCGAGCTGCAGTGAGGCGATCCGGCGCTGCTTGTCTTCGAGTTCTCCGGCCTGGACGCTCAGCTGTGCCGACATTTGCCGCAGCAGCGCCGCCCGTTCGTCCTTCGATTGCGATTCGAGGCGCGTCAGCTCGCCGCGCTGAGTCTGGAGCTGCTGCTGCTGCTCGTTGAATCGAGCCTGAAGTGTGGCGAGATTCGACTCCAGGGCTTTGTTCCGTGCCGCCGCATCGCTCGAACCCGATTCGGCGGCCGCAGCCTGCCGGCGCAGTGGCGCAATCTGCTCTTCAAGCGCCTTGAGCTGCTGCTGTTGCCGATCGATCTCGCGCTGCTTGGCGGCCAACAGAGCCGGGCCGCCGTCGTCACCGCGAGCGCGTATCTGTCGCAGTTCTTCGTCGCGGGCACTCAGCTCAGCCACCTCTTTGAGATAGTCACTGCGCAGCGCCGCCGTTTCTTGCTGCGATTGGATCAGCCGTTGCTCCGCCTGTGCCAAACGCGCTCGCAACGACTGGTTCTCGTTCTTGCCGGCGGCCAGCAGCTCGTTGAGCTGTGAGTTGGTCGCCTGTGAGGTGGAGAGCTGCACGGCCAGTTGGGATTGCTGCGCGCCCGCGCTGGTCGCAAGCGCATCGAGCGCCTGCTGCTTGCTGCTGAGATCGCGCTCCGCAGCCGCAAGCTGGTCCTGTAACTGTTTGACGTGCGCCGGGTCGGCGTTGGCACTCGCCCGCCTGGCCTGTTCGAGTTGCGAGCGCAACTCTCCGAGACGCTCCCGCTCCCTGGCGAGCTCGGCGCTGCTTTGAAGTATCTTTTCGTCCGCCTGCGCCACCTGACCCCGGAGTTGTTCGACCTCCGCATTGGCGCTATCGAGCTGATCGCTCAGCGCGGCGATCTGGCGGGCCGCCTCCTCCTTGGTGGCGGTGAGTTTCGACGCATAATCGAGGTCCTCACCCAACCCGGATGCTTCACGCTGAAGATTGATGCCGAGCAGCTGATTCTGCTCAACGCCGAGTCCCTGCTCGTACAGATACCCCAGTTCCTGCATTGCGGGCCGGTATTTCTTGTCGGCCGCGCGCTGATACCACTGCGCGGCCTTGCCGTAATCGGCGGTCACTCCGCTCATGCCGTTCGCGTAGATACGCGCGACGTAGTACTCGGCCTCGAGACTGCCCTGCTCGGCCAGGGGCAGCCAGCGATCCAATGACAGCGTTCCGCTGCTGAGATCGCCGACCGTGTATTCGCCGCCACGGGTCCGGCAATCGATCGCCGACAGGCGCAGCAACGCCCCGCGCGTCAGGTAGGTGCGCATTCCGCCCAGCTGTTGCAGTCGGCCGGGCAACTGACAATCGACCACTACCGCGTCCCTGAGCGTGGTGGCCGCAATCTGGGCGCGTACTTCCGTTTCCGCGCTCGCGGGGGCAGCGGTGGCAGTCTGTCCGGCGCAGGCACAGACCAGAGCGCAGCAGAGCGCAGACGCGATGCTGCTCGCTGAGTGCGCTGACTGTCTGCTCAATAGGGCGCGCATAGCGATTGCCGCAAGTCGTGCTCTTCCGATGGATAAATACGTTGGAAGCACGGATTTGGACGCAGCTGGCAGATCAGCACCCATTCTGCTCGCCCACCGACAACGATCCGCCGATGGTGTCTGACATGCCTGCGAACGACTCATCGGCGCAGACTTCCCAGTCAGCGGCCAGTGTGGTAGAGATCAGCCGGTCCGAGCATTGCAGACGGGGTAATGCCCGTCAAGCGGGTGCACCGGGCCGAGGGAAGGGACTTCAGAACAAGAGCATCCGAGTGAACCGGCGCCCCGTTATCTATTGCATCCGCTGCCCCGCACCGGATCGCAGGGAGTACATGATGCCGAAATACTTAGACCGGTCTCCTGCCCGTGACTGCTCCCGCGGCGGCTGAGTACCGGCTGGCGATCATCGGTGCCGGGCCCGCGGGTCTGAGCGCCGCGGCGCGCGCGGCCGACATCGATCGTCGCATGAAATGCAGTGCGCCGAGCTATGTGCTGCTCGAGGGTTCGCCGAAGGTCGCGAAGACCATTCAGCGTTACCAGAAGGGCAAGCACGTCATGGCCGAACCGGGCTTCCTCGAGTTGCGCAGCGACCTGCGCTTCGGCGCGGGCAGTCGCGAGGGAGTTCTCGAGACCTGGACACAGGATTCAGGTCGTCTCGGCATCAACATCCGTTACAACGCCGAGGTAAAAAAGGTCGGCGGCCAGAGCGGCGATTTCACCATCCAGTTGACCGATGGCCAGACACTGCGCGCCACGGCCGTGGTGCTCGCGATCGGCCTCGAGGGCAACCCACGCCGCATGGGAGTGTCCGGCGAGCAATGCGAGGAAGTGCAGTACCAGGTCGATGACCCGAAGGAATTTCGCGACGAGACCATCCTGGTGTTCGGCGCCGGCGACGCTGCCATCGAAAATGCACTGGCGCTGAGCGAGCAGAACGACGTCTGGATCGTCAATCGCGGCAAGGAGTTCAGCCGCGCCAAGGACGGTAACCTGAGCGCCGTGCTGGCCGCGATCAGCGATCGCCAGCGGCGACTGGGCTGCTACTACGAGACACGCCCCAAGAGCATCGTGCGCGGCGCACCCGGCGAACCGCCGCTGGTCGTGACGCTCGAGACGCCGGCCGGCCCGAAAGTCGTTCCGTGTCACCGCATCGTCGCGCGGTTGGGCGCGGACCCGCCGCGAGCGTTCGTCGAATCGATCGGCATTCGCTTTCCGGGCCCGCAGCGCGACGCCATCCCGGCGCTCTCGCGCCGCTACGAGACCAACGTGCCCGGGGTGTTCATCGTCGGTTCACTGGCGGGCTATCCGCTGATCAAGCAGGCGATGAATCAGGGCTACGACGTCGCCGAGTACGTCTACGGCAACGACATCAAACCGGCCGACTACCCGCTGCTCGAATGGCAGCTGTGCGGCCTGCCGTTCGAGCGCGAAGCCGATGAGCTGCTGGAGCGGTTCAAGTCGCTCGTACCGATGTTCCGCGAGCTCAATGCGCTGGCCTTCCGCGAGCTGATCATCGAGAGCGAGGTCATCGTCGCCTACCCGGAAGGCCCCGAGTACGAGGAGGCGCGCAGCAAAGTGCAAGCCTTGCGGCAGAAAATCGCCGACCGGCCGGGGCGACCGCGCGTGACGCGCGTGATACGCGAGGGCGATGTGATCTACCAGCCCGGAGATTTTGGGACCTCGTTCTTCACGATCGCATTCGGCGAGGCCACGTTGCAGACCGAGGGTCCGAATCCGGTCACGACACAGCTGAAGCTGGGCGAGTTCTTCGGCGAGATGAGCCTGCTGTCGGGACGGCCGCGCACCGAGCGCGCGATTGCCGGCCCGGGCTGCATTCTGATGGAAACGCCGCGACGCACGATGGTCAAGCTCATGAACTCCAACGAGGAGGTGCGCAACGGCATTGATTGGATCTTTGTCGTGCGCGAGCTGCAGCGCCACTTCGCGCCGCGTGCGAGCGCGCGCGATTTGCGTGAGATTGCGGGACAGGTCGCGGTGCGACGCTTCAAAGCGGGCGAGGCGATCTTCAACGAGGGCGATCCGGGTGAAAGCCTGTTCATCGTGCGCTCGGGCAGCGTCACGCTGTCGCGACGGCGAACCGGCCAGGACCTGCTAGTGGCGCAGGTGCCCGGCGGACAACTGGTCGGCGAAATGTCGCTGATGGGCGATCCGCTGCGCCGCGAATCGGCACGCGCCACCGTCGCTTCCGAGCTGATCGAAGTGCGGCGCGCGGAGTTCCTGCAGCTGTCGAAACGCAGCGACGCGCCCCTGGAACTATTGCAGCGCGCCGCCGCCGATCACGTCGCCGAATGCGCGCGCATGGAAGTGCGGCCCGAGGCCAGCTCGATCATGAATTTTCTGATGTCCCAGGGCCTCGGCGAGGCGACCAATGTACTGGTCATCGATGAAGGGCTGTGCGTGGGCTGTGACAACTGCGAAAAGGCCTGCGCCGAAACGCACGGCGGCATCTCGCGCCTGGACCGCAAGTCGGGCGCATCCTTCGCCCAGGTGCACATTCCGATCTCCTGCCGGCACTGCGAGCAGCCGCACTGCATGAAGGATTGTCCACCGAACGCGATCAAACGCTCCGCGAACGGCGAGGTGTTCATCGATGACACCTGCATTGGCTGCGGCAATTGCCAGGTGAACTGCCCGTACGGCGTCATTCGCATGGCCTACGAGGCGCCTAAAAAGCCGGGCCTGCTGTCGTGGCTGCTGTTCGGCTCGGGGTCGGGTGTCGGCGAAGAGCACGATTACCATCCCACCGCGGCGGCCAAGGCCAAGGGCAAGAAGGCCACCAAGTGCGATGCCTGCAGCAGCGTCAGCAACGGCCCGGCCTGTGTCAAAGCCTGTCCCACTGGCGCCGCCGTGCGCATCGGCCCATCGCAGTACCTGGATCTCGCCGATCAGCAGCGGCGATGATTCACCAGAGCATCCTGCGTTACCGCGGCGCGCGCTATGCGTGGTGGGCATTGGGCCTGATCGTGTTGTCGGCGGCACTCTATTCGACCCAAGGGGGGCGGCAGCAGCCCGGCGGCGGCACCTGGCAGGGCTACGTGCTCGGCAGCGTGGGCGCCCTGCTGATCGTGTGGCTGACCCTGCTCGGGGTGCGCAAACGCCGCTACAGCTCGCGTCTCGGGTCGGTTCAGGGATGGACTTCGGCGCACATCTGGCTGGGTATGGCGCTGGTGGTCGTGGCGACCCTTCATTGCGCCGGACGTTTCGGGTGGAACGTGCATACCTTGGCCTACGCTTTTATGTGCGCAGTCATAGGCAGCGGCATATTTGGACTCTATGTCTACCTTCTGAGTCCGCGAGAGGTCTCCGCCAACAACACCG
>DASYNV010000054.1:0-3178 GCA_036008365.1 Steroidobacteraceae bacterium
GAGATCTACCTGCCCGCGGCTGAGTAGGCGTATCGCTACGCAGGCACGACGGCGCATTTTGTGTTCTCGTGCCTGCGTGGTTGACCTGCCTTGCACCCGAGCGCAGTCGCCCCCAAACTGAGGCGATGACCGAAGCCCGCACCGCACTGGAAGCGATCGGCGTGCTGCCGGACACCGAGATCGACATCGGTGGCGCCGCGCTGCAACTTGCCCGCATCGATGCACCCCATGCCGACTGGCAGGCGGCACGCGATCATTTGTCCGAGCTTGCGCGCGACGCGGTGGGCTTGGCCGCGACCATCGGCACGAATGATCTCTCCATGCGCGCCGAAGCGCTCGCGGGACTGATCGCCGGCCGCTACGCCTATGTCGGCGATGCCGAAAACTATGACGATCTCGCCAACGCCAACCTGATTCGTGTCATCGAACGACGCAAAGGTCTGCCTGTCGCACTTGGCATCATCTGGCTGCACACCGCCCGCGCCGCCGGCTGGGGTGCGCATGGTGTGGATTTTCCGGCGCATTTTCTCGTCGCCCTTGAAGGCAAGAGTGTGCAGGCGGTGATTGACGTGTTCGCCGGCGGCGTCACGTTGGATGCGCGCGACCTGCGCGCCTTGCTCAAGCGCGTGGAGGGTGACAAAGCCGAGTTGCGACCGGGCCTTTTGCGCCCGATGAATGCGCGCGGCGTGTTGCTGAGGTTGCAGAGCAACATCATGAGTCGTCGCCTGCAGGGCGGTGATCTGCCAGGCGCGCTGATCTGCACCGAGGACATGCTGCTCATCGCGCCGGACCACGCCGATCTGTGGCGTCAGGCAGCGGTGATGAACCAGCGTCTCGATCGGGTGGGCGCGGCATTACGTTGCTTCGAACGTTTCCTCATACTGGTACCAGAGGGCGATGCGGCCAGCCGCATCCGCGGCGCGATCGACGAATTGCGCACGCGGCTGAATTAGGCACGGCGGGTGGGCGATATATTTCGCCGCGAGACGGCGGAACATCCGGAACCCTTCACCGGCGAGAGGCTCACGACCGCCATCGCCGGTCAGGTACAGATCGAGCATTACCACCGCTACCTGTTCGCCCGGTCGCTCGCGCGCGGGCTCGACGTCCTCGATGTGGCAAGCGGCGAAGGATATGGCGCGGCACTTCTGGCGCAGATCGCGCGCTCGGTCGTCGGCGTGGAGTATTCAGAACCGACCGCCCGCACTGCCAGTGATAATTTTCAGCGACCGAACCTACGCTTTCTCCAGGGAGACGCGCGCGCGCTACCGCTGGCTGACGCCTGCGTCGACCTTGTCGTCTCATTCGAAACTATCGAGCATTTCGACCAGCAGGACGAATTCCTTCGCGAGGTTCGACGCGTACTGCGGCCCGACGGGCAATTCGTCGTCAGCACACCCGATCGCGATATCTATTCCCCGTCGGGATCGGCGGCCAATCCGTTTCATGTACATGAGTTGAGCCGGCGCGAGTTTACCTCGCTGCTGCGCGGGTCATTCCGCCATGTGCAGATGCTGCAGCAACGCGCGATGATCGGCTCCGCGGTGCTGAATGAAACGGGGGCACTTACGCCGCCGCTGGTATTCGACCGGCGCGGCGACACGCATTTCGAAGCGTGCGACGGTTTGCCGCGCGCGCCCTATCTGGTTGCCGTGGCATCCGATCGCGAACCGCCGCCGCTGCCGCACAGTCTCTATATCGACCGCAATGATCTGGACACCGAGCATCGGCGACTGATCGAGCTCGGCGGTGACCTTCGCCATGCACAAGAGCTGCTTACGCGCACGGAGACCGAATTGGCCAGTGCGATGGCCGCTGCGACGGCCGCAACGCAGCGAGCGCTACAGATGGCACAGGCAAACGCGGAATCGGTGCGGCAGATCAACGTGCTGCAAGGCGAGCTCGCTCTCGTGCAGCGCGAGAGCGACCGCGTGCAAGGCTCGCTGCGCACGTTCATGCGCATCTATCTGCCTCGCCTTCGCGATCACCTGTTCCGGCGGCGCCGGTAGCGACGCAAGCACCCGATCAGGTGTTGCAGCAAGTTTCCGGTGCGTGGCGGCCGGCTATGCATTCCGGTCGGGATGCCAATCCGAGTTTCCAACTCATCATAGGCACGCTGTAGCATCTCGCAACGCGCCTGAAATGCGCGTGCACCATTGAGACCCCGCTGCGCTTCCCACGACTTTATCCGATCCACCATGTCATAGATGGCGCGCAGCAGGCCGACGGCAGCCAGATAATCATCGCCGTCGCTGTCGCGACTTCGTGCCAACCAATGATCGATTCGGCCATGGGCAAAGTCGACCAGGCTGTCACCTTCAGTCGCGACGCCGACGCGGTCCGCCTGCGAGGTGTAGCGATTGGTCCGCTCGATCCACTGTGCCGTGTCCACGTGCGACAGATGTTCGATGAAAATCGGCGACTCAGCTTCGATGCGTTCGATCCGTTCGCTCCGCAGATTGATGCCGCCATGCACGGTCGGGGAGAACTCGGCGGTGCCTTTGCGGAAGAAGCGCGTCTGGTGCTCCGGCCAGTAATACGCGCGCGCATCGAAGGTTCCCAGGATGAAGTGCCGCAGTGGCAGTGACACGATGTCCGCCGCACCGGGGCCGCGCGCCGCATGCAGAAACTCGATCGCCGCCGGACTGAGCATCTCGTCATCGTCGAGAAAGGCGATCCATTCATGATGGCACTGGCGCAGCGCATAGCTGCGCGTCTCTTCGACGGTAGGCGACCAGGGCACTGTGATCACCCGATCGGCATAGCGTCGGGCGATGCGCGACGTGTCATCGGTCGATGACTTGTCGATCACGATCAACTCATCGACGAAGCGCAGTGACCGCAGACATGTTCCAAGCAGGGCGGCGCGGTTATAGGCAATTATGAAGCCGCTGATCGGCATGCGCGTCACAACGTTCCGCCGCGGAAAAATCCGCGAGCAGGCACATCGGGCGGCGAGACCACCCGCGACAAGCCGACCGGCGGCGAAGCAGCCGGATCCGTCGCGGTAGCGATCCGTACCAGGCGGCCTTCGGCCGACAACAGCACGGCGCACTGCGGTAATCGTGGACCTGGCGGATCGAGCGCCAGCAGTCCCGCTCGGGCAGCAGGTCGCGCTGCCTGGACCCGCTGTAGATACCATGCGCCACGCATCAGTGACGCGGAGTGATACAATACG
>DASYNV010000055.1:0-1522 GCA_036008365.1 Steroidobacteraceae bacterium
CCGGCGAGACGGCGCGCTGGATCTTGAGTACATCGATCTGGCCGTAGAGAGTGTGCACGGGCTGCACATCCGCGCCGGTAGTGGAGCGCAGGCGCACCGTGCGCTCCTCGATCGATGCCAATTGCACCGCGGCCACGCCGCTATCGCGCCATTTGACGATGATCTGGTCGGTTGCGCTCGGATCGATATGACGCAGGAAGACCACGCTGTCGGCGGCCAGGGCTACCCCAGCAGACCAACTCCCTACCGCCAGCACAGCAGCTGCAAACCCTGATCTTCGCATCGAGACATTAGACCACAGGCCGCGCAGGAGTTCGCCCGCGCGGACCGCTCGATGCACCAGAGCGGGGCGTGCCGGGCGCTGGTATGCCGTGGGGGCTCTGCCGTAGGCTAGGAGCAGCCATGAATTACGCCGTGCCGATAGCGCCATCGCCGCCCGCAGCACCCGAAGACGATCGGATTGCAATGACGAAGGACGCGCTCAAACGCGCGTTCCTCGACAATCTTTACTACAAGCAAGGCAAGTTCGCGACGCTGGCAACCGGCAACGACTACTACCTGGCGCTCGCTTACGCGGTGCGCGATCGCATGTTGCAGCGCTGGATCAGCACCGCCTCGGCCTACACCTCCGAGGGCTCGCGCACGGTCGCCTATCTGTCGGCCGAGTTCCTTATGGGACCGCATCTCGCCAACAACTTGATCAATCTTGACATCTACGACGCTGCACGCGATGCGGTGGCCGAGCTCGGGCACGACCTCGAGGACCTGCTGCGCCACGAGGAAGAGCCGGGGCTCGGCAATGGTGGCCTCGGGCGACTCGCAGCCTGCTTCATCGACTCGCTGGCGACGTTGCAGGTCCCGTGCCTGGGCTACGGCATCCGCTACGAGTACGGCATCTTTCAGCAGGAGATCATTGACGGCTGGCAGGCCGAGCGCACCGACAAGTGGCTGCGCTTCGGCAGCCCCTGGGAACTGGTGCGGCCGGAATGGGCAGTGCAGGTAAAATTCGGCGGCCACACCGAGCGCTATCTCGATGAACAGGGACGGCACCGGGTCCGCTGGGTGCCGGCGCGCGAAGTGGTCGCGGTGCCCTACGACACGCCGATCCTGGGTTATCACGTCGACACGGCCAATACGCTGCGGCTGTGGCGCGCCGAGGCGCCCGAATCGTTCGATTTCTCGGTGTTCAATCGCGGCGACTACTGGGGTGCGGTGAATCAGAAGGTCACCTCCGAGAACATCACCAAGGTCCTCTACCCGAATGACGAGCGGCTGCGGGGTAAGGAACTGCGGCTCGAGCAGCAGTTCTTTTTTGTCTGCGCCTCGCTGCAGGACATGCTGCGTATCATCAGCGTGCAACACATTCCGCCCGAGCGCTTTCACGAAAAGTTCGCCATCCAGCTCAATGACACCCATCCCTCGATCGCAGTCGCCGAGCTCATGCGGCTGCTGGTCGATGAACTGGTGATGGATTGGGATCGCGCCTGGGCCATTACGCGGCGCACCTTTGCCTATACCAACC
>DASYNV010000056.1:0-2239 GCA_036008365.1 Steroidobacteraceae bacterium
CTGTTGACGAGCTGGGTATGCAGCCCGCCCGCAGCGCCCTGCGCTACAAGCCGATTGTCCATGCGGTGTAGCGGGCCCAGTAAAACAATCGATGGAAGCCGATCCACAGAAGACTGTGCTCGCCTGCCTGCACCTTGCCCACGCCTTCCATGCCCGGCTGGATGGTCGATCCGCCGCCGAGCAGCTGGGCTTCGACGCGAAAGGTATTACGCCCCTCTTCGGCCTGCGCAACCGGCGAAATCTTGCTGACTTGGATCCCGAAGTGTTCGCCGGAGAGGCCCGCCAGCACCAGCTCGCCGCGCTGTCCCTGCCGCATATGGACGATGTCGCGCTCATCCACCTTGAGCACAACTCGCCATGCGTCCAGCGGCGCGATCTCGAACAGCACCTTGCCCTGCTCCACCGGCGCTCCCAGCTGCTGGGACAAATCACCCTTGACGACCCGCCCGTCAAAAGGCGCGATGATCGCAGCGCGCGATAGCCTTTCATGCACCAACGCGAGTTCCGCGTGAGCTTGTTCGGCGTCGGCCTGAGCGATGCGCACCGCCACCGCGTCGCCCCGGCCCATCGCCTCGCGCAGCTTGCGATCAGCCAGCTCATCGTCGGCGGCCGCTTTGGCTTCCGCGAGCTTGAGGTCTCGGTCATCCATACGCGCGAGCACATCCCCCGCGCGCACCGTATCGCCGGCCCGGATGGCGGCCACGGCAATATAGCCATCGAAGGGCGCAACCGCCACGCGTTGCAGCTTGCCTTCGACGGTGGCGGCCGCACGAACTCTGAAGTCGGTCTGCCAGAGTGCGGCCACGGCCAAGGCAAGCAGCACGAGCGCTCCGATCAGCTTGAGCCCGGGGTGGCGCGGGCCGGCCAGCGTGCGCAGCGCATCGGCCGTGCTCGAGTGCGCATGCGCGAGGAGTCCGCGGCTGGCGGTTTTCTGCACATCGATGCAGGGAGCCAGCGCCAGCGCCAGGGTTTGCAGAAAAGCGCGCGTGTCGGCGTCGATCGGCGCCTCCGATTCCACCAGCAGCGCACCCAGCTTGCGACCCTGATACCCGAGCGGCAAGGCCAGCGCTCCGCCGGCCTGCGCCTCCCGGCAATAGTCCGCCAGGGCGTCGACCAGCAGGGGCTGATTGGAGCCCTCAACCCCAATCGGCGGGAAACATTGCATCTCGCCGCTCGTCTGCGCCTCGCGCAGCGCCTCGCGTGCGGCCGCCAGCAGGTTGGCACGAGCCTCGAATCCGGCGCTGCCGGAGACGCTGATCAGTTCCACCGTCGCGCCGGCGCCGCGGGCGCGCGCCAGCATGGCATTGCGGCACGGCAGCGCCTCCGCAAGACGATTGACGATCCAGCGAGCCGCTTCGTCCTCGTGCCGCTCGGCGAGAGCACCGAGCAGAATGTCCTGCAGCAGCGCGGACCGGTTCAGGCGCCGGTCGCGGTCCAGCAGGTGGCGCTTGTCGAAGAGACCGACGAGCCAGCCGGCACCCCAGTGCAACAATCGCAGTGCATCGCGCATGCCGGTTTCGCCGCGGGCGACCACATGCAGCACCACGACGCCGTACGCGGTATCGGCGCCGAGTAGCGGGTAGGCGCACTGCGCCATGCCGCTCGACTCATCCCGCACCACGCCATGCCGCTCAACCAGCGCTTGCTGCGCCGCGCCGGCCATGTGCGACATATCCCGATCCTGGTCCGGCCAGATAGCTGCCGGCGCGTAGCGGTCGCCTTCTTCGTGCAGCAGCAACAAACCCGCCTGAGTTCCCGGTATCCACTGGCACAGAATGCCAAGCCAGGCCTGACACAGCTGCTCGGAGGTGCGCGCATTGACCAGCAGCGACCAGAAATCCGCAGTGGCCCCCGCCTGCGATGCGGAGGAAGAGAACGAGGAGCCGAGTCGAGGTTCAGAGGCGACTGCGCCGACTACGGCAGCGCGTCCGCCGCCGGGTACTGTCGTCAAAGACCCACCGTCGGCAGGCTCATTTTCATTCGTATCCCCTTACGTTTGCACAGCAATATTAGGCTTTTTTTGCGCTGTGCTCGATGTAATTTGACATCTGTGGTCAATGCAACGTCCGGGGTTTGACAACGACGCTCCATGAGTTGACCTTGCCGTTCTTGCCTTCGTTGGGCTTCAGAAATTCATCAAGCCAAGCGTGCGTTTTGCTGCTGCTGAGCTCGAAACTGCGCGCCGGTTGATTCAGGTTAATGGCAGGTTTGCCCCCCAGCTGCGGCGCCGCCGGCTGTG
>DASYNV010000057.1:0-3408 GCA_036008365.1 Steroidobacteraceae bacterium
CGAACTGCTGCTGCCGGTGCCCGAGAAGTGGCAGACCAGTGCCCGCGTCAGTGTCTTCTTTGATATGGGCAACGTCTTCTCGAACGACGGCACCAAGTTCTATGGCGAGGATCTCCAGACCCCAGTCAATTACAATTTCAGCTATCATGCGCTGCGGGATTCGACCGGTCTCTCGGTGCAGTGGCTTGCGCCGTCGCTGGGTATCTTCCGCTTCAGCTACGGCATTGCGCTCAATCCGTTCAGAGGCAACAGCGTAGACTTTCCGGACAGTACTGAAGGCTTTCAATTCTCGGTCGGGCAGTCGTTTTAGCAGGAGCAGGCATGAGTCGTCGTTCGCGCAACGTCGTGATATCAGGAATGTTGGCGGTGGCCGCAGCCGCCGCTGCGACACCGGCATGGGCCGACCTCAAGATCGGCGTGGTGCAGTACTCGCGGCTCATGCAGGAGTCGCCGCAGGCGAAGGTGGCCCAGGATGCGCTGCGCGGCGAGTTTGCGGGCAAGCAAAAGGAGTTGCAGACTCAGCAGGCGGCGCTCAAGGCCAAGGAGGAGTCGCTGCAGAAGGACGGCGCCACGATGACGCTCGACCAGCGTACCAAGGTGGAGAAGGAGCTGCGCGACGGCAATCGCGAACTGCAGCAGAAGTACCAGGCATACCAGGACGACTTCAACGCCCGCCAGAACGAGGAGCTCTCGAAGCTGCAGAAGGCGCTGGTGGAGGAAGTCCAGACCTATGCCCAGGGCGAGAAATTCGATCTGGTGCTCGCTGACGGCGTCATATTCGCCGGTCCGGCGCTCGACATCACGCCGCAGGTACTGGCTGCGTTGCAGGCGCACGGCGTGCGCGCACCGGCGGCCGCCAGCTCGAGCGGTGCCGGCGCAATCAAACCCGCCGCTCCGCCCAAGAGCAAATAGCGTCGGCGCGCCGGCGGCTGCGCCGCAGCGATCATGAGCGTGGCGCTCGGCGAGCTCGCGGTACGCTTCGGCTGCGAGCTGCGCGGCGATCCCGAGGTACGGATCGGCTCCGTGGCGCCGCTCGGCTCGGCCGGCCCCGGTAGCTTGAGTTTTCTGTCCAATCCGAAGCTTAGCTCCCAGCTCGCGCAGACACGCGCTTCCGCCGTGGTGCTCGACGCAGGCACTGCCGCCAGCAGTCCCGCGCCGGTATTGATCAGCACCAACCCGCATGCGCTGTTCGCCCGCATCGCCAGCGTGCTCTATCCGGAGCCGCCGCCGCGGCCCGGCATCCACCCGAGCGCCGTGGTCGATCCCGAGGCCAGCATCGATGCCAGCTCGGAAGTCGGTGCGCACGCGCTCATCGGCCCTGGGACGGTCATCGGGCCGCGCTGCACGATTGGTCCCGCCTGCCTGATCGGCGCGCAGGTGCGCATCGGTCCTGACTGCCGGCTGTTCGCGCGCGTCACACTCGGTGAACGCGTGCAGCTGGGCGCGCGCGTGCTGATTCATCCGGGCGCCGTACTCGGTGCCGACGGCTTCGGCTATGCGCGCGACGGCGTGCGCTGGCTCAAGGTGCCGCAGATCGGCGCGGTCATCGTCGGCGACGATGTCGAGATCGGCGCCAATACGACCATCGACCGCGGTGCCATCGACGACACCCTCATCGCCGAGGGCGTGAAGCTCGATAACCAGATCCAGATCGGCCACAACGTCCAGATCGGCGCTCACACCGCCATCGCGGGCTGCACCGGCGTCTCGGGCAGCACGCGCATCGGCGCACGCTGCATGATCGCGGGCGCCTGCGGTATCGCCGGGCATCTGGTCATCTGCGATGACGTCGTGATCACGGGCTTTGCGATGGTGTCGGGTTCGATCAGCAAGCCCGGCGTGTATTCGAGTGGTATTCCGATCGAGCCGATGCGACGCTGGAAGCGGGTGGTGTCGCGGCTGAAGCTGCTTGCAGACCGCGACCCGCCACCGGGCGAAGCCGAAGAGGAACAGGACGATGACTGACGCCACCGTGCTCGACATCAACGGCATCATGCTGCGCTTGCCGCACCGCTATCCCTTTCTGCTGGTCGACCGCGTGCTCGAATGCGACCGCGGCCAGCGCATCCGGGCGCTCAAGAACATCACCTACAATGAGCCGTATTTCACGGGCCACTTTCCGCACCGCCCGATCATGCCCGGCGTGATCATCATCGAGGCCCTGGCGCAGGTCGCCGGCCTGCTGGCGTTTCTGTCGGCCGACGAGCTGCCGGATGACACCACGCGCTTCTATTTTGTCGGCATCGACAAGGCGCGCTTTCGCAGACCCGTGGAACCGGGCGACCAGCTGATCCTCGAGGCGCGCTTCGAGCGCAACGTCAAGGGCATCTGGCGCTGTGCCACCAGGGCCGAGGTCGCGGGCCAGGAAGTCGCGCACGCGCACATCATGATCGCGCCAGACCTCAAGCGCGAAATTCCCCAGCCGCTCGCGGAGCAGCCGTGATCGATGCGAGCGCGATCGTATCGCGTGCTGCGCATCTGGCTGAAGACGTCGAGGTTGGCCCGTTTACCGTGATCGGTGCCGGCGTCACGATCGGTCCGCGCTGCTGGATCGGACCGCACGTGGTCATCAACGGTCAGACGACTATCGGCGCGGATAACAAGATCTATCAGTTCGCCTCGATCGGCGCGGCGCCGCAGGACAAGAAGTACGGTGGCGGCCCGACGCGCCTCCGGATCGGCGATCGCAACGTGTTTCGCGAGTTCTGCACCATCAATCGCGGCGCCACACCCGATCAGGGTCTCACCAGCATCGGTGACGACAATCTTTTCATGGCCTACACCCACGTGGCGCACGACTGCACGCTCGGCAACAACATCGTCATGGTGAACTACGCCGGCATCGCCGGACACGTCGAGCTCGGCGATTGGGTAATCCTGAGCGGATACACCGGCGTGCATCAGTTCTGCAAGATCGGCCCCCATGCCTTCACCGCCGCGTTGTCCGGCGTCACGCGCGATGTGCCGCCCTATATCATGGCGGTCGGACAGCCGGCGGTGCCGCACTCGATCAACAGTGAAGGACTCAAGCGCCGCGGCTTCACGCCGGAGCAGATCAGGAATCTGCGTAACGCGTACCGCGTGCTCTATCGGAGCGATCTGCCGCTGTCGACGGCGGTGCAGCAGCTGTCCGAGCTAGCGCCGACGCAACCCGAGCTCAAGCCGCTGCTCGACTTCATCGCCGCCTCGGAACGCAGTCTGATCCGCTGATGGCCGGATTGAGCGTTGCGATGGTTGCCGGGGAAACCTCCGGCGACGCGCTCGGCGCCGCCCTGATCGAGGCGCTGCGCGCGCGCGTGCCGGATCTGGAAGTCGCCGGCGTCGCCGGCCCCAAGATGCGCGCCGCGGGTTGCACGATGCTGGCCGACGCGCACGAGCTCAGCGTCATGGGGCTGTTCGAGGTGCTGC
>DASYNV010000058.1:0-5826 GCA_036008365.1 Steroidobacteraceae bacterium
GGTCGTGCGTGCGGACTTGTCCAGCAGCGCGATGCGCGCGCCGGTACCGGCGGCATTACCCGACGAGCGCACCTGGCTCAGATCGCAGTCCGGGATCATGCCGAGGATGATCGCGTACTTGACGTCAATGTGGCTGCCAAAGGCGCCGGCCAGCCGGATGCAATCGACGCGATCGATCCCGATGCGTTCCATCAGCAGCGCGATACCGGCATAGAGCGCGGCCTTCGCGAGCTGAATGGCGCGCACATCGTTCTGCGTGATGCGCAGCTCGGGGGTTCCGGCGCGCAGCACGTAGGCGAAGGTCCTGCCATTGGCCACGACGCGGGGCGAGCGTGCGGCCAGGGCCCCATCGACCACGCCGTCCTGGTTGATGATGCCGGCCAGATACATCTCCGCAATCACTTCGATGATGCCGGAACCGCAAATGCCGGTGACGCCCGTGGTTACCGTTGCATCGTCGAAACCGCGTTCGTCGCACCACAGATCCGAGCCGATGACCTTGAAGCGCGGCTCGAGCGTCTCACGGTCGATTCGCACGCGCTCGATGGCTCCTGGCGCTGCGCGCTGGCCGCAGCTGATCTGAGCGCCTTCGAAGGCAGGGCCCGTGGGACTCGAGCAGGCCACCAGGCGAGTGCGATTGCCGAGCACGATCTCGGCGTTGGTGCCGACGTCCACCAGCAGCGTCATCCTGTCCGATAGGTCGGGACGCTCGGCCAGCACCATGCCGGCGGCATCGGCGCCGACGTGACCGGCGATGCACGGCAGCACATAGACGCGCGCGTTGCGATTGAGCTTCAGATCGATCGCGTTGGCACGAAGTGTCAGCGAGTGATCCGTCGCCAGCGCGAATGGCGCGCCGCCGAGCTCGACCGGATCGATGCCGAGCAGCAGGTGATGCATGATCGGATTTCCGACCACGGTCGCCTCGAGAATGTTATCGACCGTGGTGCGGACGCTGTGCGCCACTTCGGCCGCCAGCGCACTGAGCGCCTCGCGCACCGCGACGGTCATCAGCGCTGCGCCGCCCGGATTCATCATCGAATAGGACACCCGGCTCATGAGATCTTCACCAAACCGGATCTGCGGATTCATGACGCCGGCCGACGCCACGACCTCACCACTGAGCAGGTCGCACAAATGCGCGGCGATCGTGGTCGAGCCGACATCGACCGCGAGGCCGAAGATCTGCTCGTGCAGGCCCGGCCAGACGCCGATGATTTGCTTGCCGGCATGAACCGCTACGGTGACCTGCCAGGCGCCGGCACGCAGCGCGCTCTGCAAGGTCTGCAGCACCGACAGATCACAGCTCAGCCCGGTCAGGCGCCATTCGAGCTCCAGTGCATCGTACAGCCGGCGCAAATCGCCGGATGGATCGTGCATGTCGGGCGGCTGCACCTGCACGTAGTGCAGACGCACCACCGGATGCAGTTCGATGGCGCGCACCTCGGCATCCTTGCGCACCACCTGACGGTGGACCTGGCTGCTCGCCGGCACATCGATGACGACATCGGCCTCGACCAACGCCGCGCACGACAGTCGTCGCCCCTCGATCATCGGCACGCGTTTGGCGTACCGCATTTCGGTTTCGGTGAACGCTGACAGGCTGGCATTCGTTGAAGACACGCCGTGCTTGGCGAACTCGCCCTCCGCGACCTGCACCTGGCAGCGGCCACACAAGCCGCGACCGCCGCACACCGAGTCGATGTCCACACCGAGCGCACGCGCCGCCGTCAGCAATGGAGTGCCGGCGGGGAAATGCCCACGCTTGCCTGAAGGCATGAACACGACCAGCGGATCGTCGGTGAGCACCATGGGGTTCAGCTCTGGGCCGCGCGACGTCGCAGTCCGCCCTCGCGACGGCCACGCGGCGCTTCGGCGCCTGCGGCCCCCGGAGCCGCGGCACCGCCCGGCGGCGAATCACGGAAGCGACGAATCCAGCGAGCGCAGTCCGGGTCGTGACCCATCATGACGTCCGCGCCCATGCAGGCCCGGACCACGTCGAGATGCATCGGGTTGGTGATCGCCGAGGTGAGACCCGCGCCGATCGCCATGGTCAGGAACGCGCCGTTGATGCCATCGCGGTTCGGCAATCCGAAGCTGATGTTGGAAGCACCGCACGAAGTATTGACCTTGAGCTCGGTGCGCAGGCGGTGCACGAGTCGCATGACCTGCACGCCGGCCTGATTGATCGCGCCGATCGGCATTACCAACGGATCAACCACGACGTCGGCGGCGGGAATGCCGTAGTCGGCCGCGCGTTCGACGATCTTCTTTGCGACCGCAAAGCGGACGTCGGGATCCTCCGAAATGCCGGTCTCGTCGTTGGAAATCGCGATGACGGCGGCACCATGCTTCTTGACCAGCGGCAACACCACCTGCAGCCGTTCCTCCTCGCCGGTTACCGAGTTGACCAGCGCCTTGCCCTTGTAGACCGCGAGTCCCGCTTCCAGCGCCGCCACGATCGAGGAGTCGATCGACAACGGCACGTCGGTGATGGACTGCACCAGCTGCACGGCCTTTGCCAGAATCGCCGGCTCGTCCGCCAGCGGAATGCCGGCATTCACATCGAGCATGTGCGCGCCGGCTTCCACCTGGGCACGCGCGTCGGCTTCGACGCGAGTGAAATCGCCGGCCGCCATCTCGGCGGCCAGAATCTTGCGGCCGGTGGGATTGATGCGCTCGCCGATGATCACGAACGGTCGATCGAAGCCGATGACGACTTCGCGGGTGGCGGAGCTGATGACGGTGTCGGTCATGATGCGGTCCTATGCGAAGGCTGGGGCAGGTCGCGTGCGGGATACCAGGGCGCACGGCCCTTGAGAACACCGGATCGATCAATGACTTCGGCCACCGATTCCTCCTGGCGATAGGCCATTACGTGCACGCCGCTGACGCCACGGATCTCCTTGATCTCCTGAATGAGTTCGACGCAGATGTTGCGCCCCTCGCGGGCCTGGTCCTGCGCGCCGCGCAGGCGCGCGACCAGCGCATCGGGAACGTGCATGCCGGGAACGTGCTCGCGCATCCACTCCGCAGCCTTGGCCGAACGCAGCGGCCCGACGCCCACGAGAATGAACACCTGGCCGGTCAGCCCGAGCGCCTCCACCTGTGCCATGAAGGCGCGCAGCAGCGGCAGCTCGTAGCAGTACTGTGTCTGGATAAATTGCGCGCCGGCCGCGACCTTCTTGGCCAACCGATGTGCGCGCCAGTTGTGCGGCAATGCGGAAGGGTTCTCCGCCGCGCCGAAGAAAACCCGCGGCGCCGCCGTGATCTTGCGGCCGCTCTGAAAGCGGTGCTCGTCGCGCAGTCCGCGCGCGATGCCGAGCAGCGATACGCAGTCGAGATCGAACACCGGTTTTGCCTGCGGATGGTCCCCGGCCTGCACGCCGTCGCCGGTCAGGCACAGGATGTTGCATACGCCCATGGCAGCGCCGCCGAGGATGTCGCCCTGAATCGCGATGCGGTTCTTGTCACGACAGGAGATCTGCATGATCGGCGCATAGCCCACACGCGTCAGCAACGCACAAACCGCGAGACTGGACATGTGGCAATTCGCGCCGCTGCCATCGGTGGCGTTGATCGCATCGACATAGCCGTCGAACACGCGCGCTCGGGCGTACACGTCCTCGGGATCGGCCGAATCGGGCGGCGCCAGCTCGGTGGTGACGGCAAAACCGCCGGCGCGCAGCACACGCTCGAAGCGCCCGGGGGAGGTATGTCCGGGCAGAATCGGCAGCGGATATCCCGGTACCGGCTCGTCCTCGAATTTCACGGCGCACCACTCTTCTCGCGCGCGACGCGCAGCCAGGATGAGCGGCCCTGCTGGCGATAATCGACCGCGCACTGCGCCGCGCTCAAGGCTTCAATCCCGCCCGGGATACGCTGGCTGCCACGATACGCCTCGACCCAGACGCACGTCATGTCGGGCTTCACTTCGCAGCGATCATCGGCACGCACCCCGCCGCAGGGGCCGTTGCGCAGGTTCTTGGGGCAATTCATGGGGCAGGACATGCCGGTCGAACTGAGCACGCATTGCCCGCACATGCGGCAGTCGAACAGCAGCCCCTTGACGAGCTTCTCGATCCCCGCGACCGGTCGTTCGACGCGCTCGTACCCCACGGCGCGGAACAGGCCGTTCATGCTGACCAGCGCGCGCTCGAAGCGGCGATAGAAGTTGTTCAGACCCCGCGCATGCCGCACCGACCACTGCCGAACCGCATACATCAGGACTGCCCGTCGGCGGTACGCTGCTCGTTGAGACCCTTGGCGCGAACCAGTCGCTCCAGATCCTCGTCCGTGTACTGCTGCTCGAGCCGCGTCGCCTCGGCGGCTGCTTCAGCCCGCAGATCGTCACCGCAGGGATGCGGCGCACTGCGTTGCCAGTCGGCGAGATAGGCATCCGAGCTGCCGCGGCCGGCGCGCATGGCGGCGCGGTCGATCGCCTCCTGGAAGCGCGCCGAAAGTTGCACCTTGGCGGATTCGCGGCCCCGTTTGACTACTACCTGCGCCGGAATGTCGCGCCAGGAGATGATGCTCATTGCGCCCATGCGGCACCCGCCTGCTGGCGCCGCATGGCCGCCGCAAGACTCGAGCCAAGCGTGCCGAGCCCGGTCCAGCGATACTCGAACTGCAGCCCCAAGCGTTGCGCGATCTCACGTGCCTGCTCGCGCGCATCGGCACCGCCCGACTGCGCCAGGTACACCAGCTTGCGATAGTTGCCGAAGTAGAGCGGGAACAGCTCCGGATGGCGATCGAGCCCGAGACCGCGGATCACCAGGCGATCGAAATGCCGCAGCAGAAAGTCGGTGAGATAGAAGCTGCCGATCTCGGCGCAGGTGAGGCCTTCGAACACGGCGGTGGTGGCGTAGAACTCGTAGCAGTGAGCACCCGGGATGCGCTCCACGCCCTCTTCGGCGAGCACGCGATCGAGCTCCCCGCCGGTACCGCAATCGCCGTAGGCGACGAAAATGCAGCGGTAGTGCGCGCGCGATGCGGTTATCAATGCACGCACTTCACCGGGAATCCGCTCGGGCCGGTTGTGCAGTTCGGGCGGCAAACATTTGACGTCGAGTTCCGTCCAGTCATTGATCCGCCGCAGGGCGGCCACTTCGCGCGCCAGCGCGCCGCAGGCGATGATCAATGCGCCTCGGGCCGTGTGGGTCATGATGCAACCCGCTCTCAACCCGCCATTGCGAGCGCGCGCCGCTTCGCGATCAGCCCCTTGGCCGTCTCGACGGCAACGGCGGCATCGCGACAATAGGCATCGGCACCGACCGCCTTGCCGAATTCCTCGTTGAGCGGCGCGCCGCCTACCAGAACGATGTAATCGGCGCGAAGACCACGCTCCTTGAGCGCGTCGATCACGACTTTCATGTAGGGCATGGTCGTGGTCAGCAGCGCCGACATGCCGAGGATATCGGGCTTATGCTTGTCCAGCGCCTCGAGATATTTGTCGACTGGATTGTTGATGCCGAGATCGATCACTTCGAAGCCGGCACCCTCCAGCATCATCGACACCAGGTTCTTGCCGATGTCGTGGATATCGCCCTTGACGGTGCCGATCACGATCTTGCCGATCGGCTCGACGCCCGACTCGGCCAGCAGCGGGCGCAGAATCTCCATCCCGGCCTTCATCGCGTTGGCGGCCAGCAGTACTTCGGGCACGAACAGGATGCCATCGCGGAAATCGATACCGACGATGCGCATGCCTTCGACCAGGGCTTCGTTCAGAACCTTCTCGGCCGACCACTCGCGCTTGAGAAAGATCCGGGTGGCTTCTTCGACTTCAGCCTTCAGACCGTTGTACAGATCGTCATGGACCTGCTC
>DASYNV010000059.1:0-3431 GCA_036008365.1 Steroidobacteraceae bacterium
AGCCGGTCGAGGCCGCGCGCCAGCAGGTAGAACAGCAGGTCCTCATCGAGCCGGCCCGTGGTGGCCCCGTGCGACGCGCGCACATCGTCAGTCAGGATCTCGAGGCGCGGGCGCAGATCGATCTCGGCGTGGCCCTCGATCAGGCCGCGCAGCGACTGGCGCGCTTGCGAGCCGGGTGCGCTGGCACCTATCCGGATGTGTCCACTGAAGGCGACGCGCGCGCGCTCATCGGCGATACCGCGAAACAGCTCCTCGGTGCGCGTGTCGGGTGCGGCGTGCTCGACCTTGAGCGCGATATCGTGGACCTGCTCCCCGCGACCGACCGCAATGGCCTGCCAGGCGGCGCTGGCGCCGCGGCCGGCAAGCTCAATGCTCGCGCTGGTGCGCGCGCTGCCGCCCCCGACGGCGATCGAGCGCACCGAGTAGCGGGCCTGCTCCTCGAGCCTTGCGCTCAGCGTGTCGGCGAAGATGCTGTCGCGGCTGCATTGCTGCAGACGGTAGTGCGTCAGCACCGCGTTGCGTGCGAGCTCAATGTTAACGTTGCACGCGATCAGGGAGGCGGGCGCCGCGGCGCCGAGATGACGCTCGATGAGCCGCAACTGGCTGTTCGGCTCGAGACGCAGCTCGAGCCGCGGGTAGTTGGCGGCGTTCGCTGCACGGGCGCTGCTGACGAACAGGATCTCGATCGCGGCTTCGCCGCGAATCTTCAGTCGTGCAGCGTCACTCGCGAACATGTCGGCCAGCAGCCCGAGCCGCTGCTCGGCAGGCCAGACGGGCGAGGCCGCGGCATGTTCTGCGGGTGCTACCAGCATCGGGTGCGTGCCGGCAGTGCGCCGGCCATCGACGAAAATCAACCGCTCGAAGCCCGGCAGTGCCGGCGGCAGCTCGATCTGCGCCTGCAAGGCGGCCAGCGCCGCGGCCGCGTCGCGCTCTTCCGCGGCGGGCGGGTGAAAAGTGTTGAGTCGCTCGAACGCGCGCAGATTGGTGTAGCGCCACTGCTCATCGCGCGCGCTCGGCCAACCCAGTTCGGCCAATCGGGCCGCCGCGCGCGCGCGCGCGGCCCGCACGCCCGCATCGCCCGGCAGATCCGCGGCGATGCCGCGATAGTCGCGCAGTACCCGATCGAGCACGCCCGCGCGCATGGCAGTGGTGGCTTCGTTCATGTTGATCTTCAGGCAGCGGCCTGGCCGCTGACCCAGTCGTAGCCGCGCCGCTCGAGCTCGAGCGCCAGCGAGCGATCGCCGCTGCGCACGATTCGGCCGCGCGCGAGCACGTGCACGAAGTCCGGCACCACGTGATCGAGCAGCCGCTGATAGTGCGTGACCAGCACGATGCTGCGCTCGGGACTGCGCAGCGAATTCACGCCATGAGCCACGACCTTGAGCGCATCGATATCGAGGCCGGAGTCAGTTTCATCCAGCAGCGAGAGCTTGGGCTCGAGCACCAGCATCTGCAGAATCTCGTTGCGCTTCTTCTCGCCGCCCGAGAAGCCCTCGTTGACGCCGCGGCCGAGGAAGCTGTCGTCGATGTGCATGAGCTGCGTCTTGGCGCGCACCAGCGATAGAAATTCGAACGCATCGAGCTCCGGCTGGCCGCGCTCACGGCGCGCCGCGTTAAGCGCTGCCTTGAGCAGGTAGGCATTGTTGACGCCGGGAATCTCGACCGGATACTGGAACCCCAGGAACAGTCCGGCGCGCGCGCGCGCTTCGGGCGCTAAGCTAAGCAGATCGTGGCCCTCGAACTGTGCGCTGCCCCCGAGGACCTCGTAACCCGGCCGTCCCGCGAGCACATAGGCGAGCGTGCTCTTACCGGAGCCGTTCGGACCCATGATCGCGTGGACCTCACCGGTCCGCACCGTCAGGGATATGCCGTTGAGCACGATCTGGCCGCCGACGCGCGCCTTGAGATCCTTGACGTCGAGCAGCGGTGCAATCTCGCTTGCGGGCATGCTCATCCCACGGCTCCTTCCAGGCTCACGGCCAGGAGATTCTGAGCTTCTACTGCAAATTCCATCGGTAACTCCTTGAAAACAGAGCGACAAAATCCGCTCACAATCATGTTAACGGCGTCCTCCGAATGGATACCCCGCTGCAGGCAATAGAACAGCTGGTCCTCGCTGATGCGCGAGGTGCTCGCTTCGTGCTCGACCGTGGCGCTCGGGTTGCGCACTTCGACGTACGGAAAGGTATGAGCGCCGCATTGCGATCCCATGAGCAGCGAATCGCACTGCGTGAAATTGCGCGCGCCGGTCGCCGAGGGCAGGATCTTCACCAGCCCGCGATAGGCATTCTGGCCGTGCCCAGCCGAGATGCCCTTGGAGACGATGGTGCTGCGCGTGTTGGCGCCGATGTGAACCATCTTGGTTCCGGTGTCGGCCTGCTGATAATGATTGGTAGTCGCGACCGAGTAGAACTCGCCGATGGAATTCTCACCGCGCAGGATGCAGCTCGGGTACTTCCAGGTGATGGCCGAGCCGGTCTCGACCTGCGTCCAGGAGATGTGCGAATTGCGGCCGCGGCATTCGCCGCGCTTGGTGACGAAGTTGTAGATGCCACCGCGGCCCTGCTCATCCCCGGGATACCAGTTCTGCACGGTCGAGTACTTGATGCGCGCATCCTCGAGCGCGACCAGCTCGACCACGGCGGCGTGCAGCTGGTTCTCATCGCGCATCGGGGCCGTGCAGCCCTCGAGATAGCTCACATAGCTGCCGGCGTCGGCAATGATCAGCGTGCGCTCGAACTGGCCGGTATTGGCTGCATTGATGCGGAAATAGGTGGACAGCTCCATGGGACAGCGCACACCGGGTGGTACGTACACGAACGAGCCATCGGTGAATACCGCGGAATTGAGCGTGGCATAGAAATTGTCGGTGTACGGAACGACAGTTCCGAGATACTGCTCGAGCAGCGCCGCGTGCTTCTGCACGGCCTCCGAGAACGGGCAGAAGATGACCCCGGCGGCGGCCAGCTTTTCCTTGAAGGTCGTCGCCACCGAAACGCTGTCGAACACAGCATCGACCGCGACGCCGGCGAGCCGCGCGCGCTCGTGCAGCGGCACCCCGAGCCGATCGTAGGTGGCGAGCAGTTTCGGATCGACGTCGGCCAGACTCTTGGGGCCATCGGTTTTCTGCCTCGGCGCCGAGTAGTAGGAAATGGCGTCGTAGTCGATCGGCGCGTAGCGCAGATGCGCCCAGTGCGGCTCGCGCATGCCGCGCCAGTGCGCGAGCGCACGCAGCCGCCAGTCGAGCAGGAACTGCGGCTCGCCCTTCTTGCGCGAGATCAGGCGCACGACACCCTCATCGAGCCCCGGAGGTACCGTGTCGGCATCGATATCGGTGACGAAGCCGTGGCGATAGCTGCGGCTGACCAGTGCGTCGAGATCGGATGTGCTCATGCCTGCTCCCGCTTGAGTCCACGCGCGGCGATGCCGCC
>DASYNV010000060.1:0-3417 GCA_036008365.1 Steroidobacteraceae bacterium
ATCGTGCAGGCCGGAATAGTCCCCGGCCATGCGCGCCGCGGTGAGCGGCAGCTGCAGCAGCGCCAGAGCGAGGCCGCAAACGGCGGCCATGCCGCCCAGGCGTCGCGCGCGCTCGCAGATCGACGCAACCTGCGACCTGTACAGCGCGATGAACAGCGCTGCCCCCACCGCCTGGTACAGGCACAGCAATAGCAGCGCCCGTTCGGCGACGGCTGCTGCGTCCGGACCCACGGCTGCGACCCTGACTAGGGTGCCGTCACGGTGAAGTGGACGCTGCCGGCCATGATATGGCCATCGGCGCTGATGACACGGTAGCGCAGCTCATAGCTGCCGGGATCGAGCCGCGGCGCGGGCACGCTGAGCCGCTCACCGGCGGCAGCCGGCAAGGGGCCTAGCTCCTGCGCCGGCGACTGACCGGCTTTCTTCAGGCTCAGCGCCGTGAGCTGCGCGGATTCGGAAAAACTCAACGTGAATTGCGCCGGGGCGGCGATGACCGCACCCTCAGCGGGTTGCGATTGCTTGAGGTGCGCATGCGCGGCCGCCGCGAGCGGCCACAGCAGCCAAAACCAGCCTAGCAACCAAAGCTGCCCGGCGCGTCTTGCTTGGGCGCGCGCGCTCACGATCGCGGCTCGCCGCCGGATTGCGGCACCAGCTTGCCGCTGATCTCCGCGCCGAGTGCCATCTCGATGACGCTGTAATGCACGTTACCCTGCACGCGTGCCTTGGCACCCAGGATCACGCGTTCACTGCCGAAGATGTCGCCATTGACGCGGCCGTTCAGCACCACGCTCGGGGCCGCGACCGAGCCTTCGATGACGCCGTGCTCGCTGATGGTGAGCGCCGCGGGCGCGCCCGCGGTGGAACGCACATTGCCGGTAACGCGGCCATCGATGTGCAGGCCGCCGGAGAATTCCACGTCGCCCTGCACGCTGGCGCTCTTGCCGATCAGTGTCTCGACTTCGGACTTGCCATCGTTGTCACGTCGTTTGAACACGCTATGAGCTCGGATCAGCGTACCAGACGAAAGTCTGGCGATAGGTTGCCACGCCTTTCCGCCCGGGTCGAACCTCAATCGTGACGTGGTCGGGCCGGAAGTCGCCCGGCAGCGTAACAGGCTGCTCAATGGCGGCAAAATATCGGAAGTTGAACGGCAGCTCGCTCTTGCCGCCGGTCAGTGCGGCCAGATCGGCGCTGGCCGGCGCCCCCTCGCGCGTACCGTCGACCGTGATCGCGATCGTGCCATTGACAGCCTCCTCGGGACGCTGCGTGCGACTGAGCGAGAAGCGCAGCGAGTAGTGCTGCTCGCCTGGCATGGTCGAGATACGGAACTGCTGCACGCGCACGGCGTCGGCGGCCGGTTGACCGGGCTGCGCCATCAGGCCCCGATAGAAACCCATTTCCTGCTGGTCGCGCGCAACCTGCGCCTGCAGCTCGCCGATCGTGCGCGCCACCTCGGCGCGCTCCTGGCCCCCGGCCAAGCGCGCCTGTTCGGCTGCCGCCAGTTGCACATGCAACTCGCGCTGCGCGCGCTCGAGCTTTGCGATCTGCTGCTGCAACCCATCGCGCTGAGCGGCCGCCTGCAGGGCGTCGTAGCCGGCCTTGTAGCGACCGAGTTCGAACATGACATAAAGCGCCAGTCCGGACAGCAGCACCAGAATCGAGACCACGATCCAGCGGCGCGCGGGGGCGTAGGTGCGCACCACCAACTTGCCCGGGATCTGCATCTGCCAGGCTGTGGCTCAGGGCGCCATGGAGGCCGTGGTATCGCTCGGGGCCGCGCGCACGCGCCACCATGACGGGTAGGGCGGCAGGCCGCCGGGGAATGCCGACAGGCCGAGCTCGTGCAGCGCGCGCGTATAGACCGCGCGCTTGAAATAGATCACTTCGCGAATGGGCTGCCAGTAGTCCACCCAGCGCCAACGGTCGAATTCGGGTTCCGCGGTGATATCGAAGCGAAAATCCGGATCGGGCCGGCGCAGGCGCAGCAGGAACCAGCGTTGCTTCTGACCCAGACAGAGCGGCTGCACGTTGTGACGCAGATAGCGTTGCGGCAGGCGATAGCGCAGCCAATGGCGCGTGCTGCCGACGATCTGCACGTCGCTCGGCGAAAGGCCAATCTCCTCGTTGAGCTCGCGGTAAAGCGATTCTTCGGTGCTTTCACCGCGGCGCATCCCGCCCTGCGGAAACTGCCAGCCGCGCCCACCCGCACGACGCGCAAGAAACAGCTGGCCGTCGTCGGACATCAGCACCATGCCGACGTTGGCACGAAAGCCATCGCGATCAATCAGGTCGCCCATGGCATTGTTTTACCAGTGAAGGCCGTGCAAGCCAATCGGACTTGCTCCGGACTGAGACTTCCTCCGGTAGGCTTGGCATATGTTACGCCGCCGCCATGCATGGGGACTTGGCCTGCTTGCAGTGCTGGCGGCCTTGGCCTTATGCGTCACGCTGCTGGTGGGATCGGCGGGCCTGAGCCTAAACCGTGCGCTGGCCACCGTGCTCGGCGGCGGCGATGACTTCAGCCGCCTGATCGTCTGGACCGTGCGGCTGCCTCGCGCCACCGCCGCCTTCGCCGTCGGCGCGCTGCTGGCCCTGGCCGGCGTGCTGCTGCAGGCGCTGTTCCGCAACCCGCTGGCCGATCCCCTGGTGCTCGGCGTGTCGGGCGGCGCAGCCATTGGTGCGCTCGCCGGCATGCTGTTCGGCGCGGGATTTATCGCGCTGCATTGGTATGCGACTGCGGGTGGCTTGTCGGTGGGCCTGATCGTGCTGCTGCTCGGACGCGGCGGCGGCGCGACGCGCCTGCTGCTCTGCGGAGTGGTGCTGGCGAGTGCCTGCGGCGCATTGATCACCGTGATGCTGACGCTGGCCGACTACGGGCAGCTGCGCGGCATGGTGTTCTGGCTTGCGGGCGACCTGAGCTGGGCGCAGCGACCGGTGCTCGATCTCGGCGCGGCTGCGATCGCGCTGGTGGCCGCGGCCATCGGCGGGCGCTGGCTCAATGTGCTGGGGGCCGGGGAGCTGCGCAGCGCCTCGGTGGGACTGCCGACCGATGGCGCGCGCATCGCGGTATTCATCTTGAGCGCCGCGCTGACGGCGCTGGCCGTGATCGGTGGCGGCATGATCGGTTTCGTCGGCCTGGTCGCGCCGCACCTGGTGCGCCTGGGCTTCGTCACCAGCGATCATCGCGTGATCGCACCGGCCGCCGCGCTCGCCGGCGGTGTGCTGCTGTGTCTCGCGGATCTCTTGAGCCGCACGCTGGCCGCGCCGCGCGAGTTACCGGTCGGCGCGGTCATGGCGCTTGTCGGCGCGCCGGTGTTCGTGCTGCTGCTGCGCCGGCAGACGCGCTGAGACTCGCGTCTCAGGGTCTCCTGTCCGCCGTATCGCGCCGTCCCCGCGTGTACTCGTGTCCTTGGCGCA
>DASYNV010000061.1:0-3136 GCA_036008365.1 Steroidobacteraceae bacterium
GCATGGAGCACGACGCGTTTATGCTGCCGTCTGGGCGCATGTCTCCTGGTTCCAAGCCCTGAAGGCCGCAGAACGAACCGCGCGATACCTCCGCGCGGTCGTCAGATGGCGTCGTGGACGAAAGTGGCCATAGATGAAGGCGTGTGCAGACAGGAAGCGCTGGGCTTGTCGTGCTGACTTGAAGCGCTGCATCTGCCGTTCTCGGCGCCGCGTCGGTCGATGCGAGTTCTCCGCTCGATTGTTCAGGTAGCGGCTCTTGCGGTGTTCGACGTCTGGCATCAACGCGCGCTTCGCCACGCCGTAGCTGCCGAGCTTGTCGGTGACGAGTATAGCGCGACAGGTTGGATGTCCGATGAGCGACAGCAAGGATGGCCGGTCGCTGCGTGTGTGGAATATGGCGTGACGGGAGCTTCGCGACAAGGGTCGCGTTGGCATGTCACGTGGACGAAGCGGTGATGATCTCCTTATGCTTGGTGTCGCGCTTGCTGTCGCTGGGAGGGCGCTGGTTCTGACGGGTTGCGGCGGAGCGCTGGCGGTAGCTCTGGACGTTCATCTCAAGAATGACGGCATGATGGACGAGGCGGTCAACTGCGGCGAGCGTCATGGCGGCATCCGGGAAGACGGTGGTCCATTCGGCGAAAGGTCGATTGGATGTTACCAACAGGCTGCGCCGTTCGTAGCGTGAGGCGATCAACTCGAACAGCGCGCTGGTCTCCGCCTGATCCCGGTTCACGTAGCACAGATCATCAAGAATGATCAGGTGGTACTTGTCGAGCTTCTCGATGGCGTTCTCCAAAGACAGTGATTGCCGAGCGGTCTGTAGACGCTGTACCAGTTCGGTTGTGCGGGTGAACAACACGCGATAGCCGTTCTCAACGAGAGCATGACCGAGCGCTGCCCCGAGATGCGACTTGCCGGATCCACTCGGTCCAAACAGCAGGATGTTGGCGCCCTTCTTCAGCCAGGCATCGCCGCTGGCAAGCGCCGTCACATGAGCATGGCTGATCATGGGCACGCTGGCGAAGTCGAAGTTGCTGAGTGTCTTGCTCGGCGGCAGTCGCGCTGCCAGCAAGTGTCGCTGGGTTCGTCGCTGCGCACGTTCGGCGAGTTCCAGTTCGGCGAGGGTTGCCAGTAAGCGTGCGGAGGGCCAGCCCTCACGATCAGCGCGCTCGGTGAACAACTGCCACAGCTTGCCGATGGTAGGCAGACGCAGTTCCCCCAGCAGCAGCGGCAGGCGTGCGGTGTTGACGGTGATGCTGTCGCTCATGGTGACGCTGCCCTTGCTGTCGCGCGCGTTGCCGCCGCCATTGCGGGCAGCAGCACGTCGTAGCTGGCGATCGACGGCAGGTTCACCGCGACGGCGGGCAGGCAAGCGATGCTCGGAGCGAACCGCGCGCGCAATATCGCCAGGTCAGGCACGCCGCCCTCGATCAGTTGTTGGGTCAACGCGGCGGCAAGGTCGGCTTCGCAGTTGCGATCGTGAGCGAGCGCCAGCAGCTCCACCATCGTCCGGCAGGCGACGCGTGCATCGCACGCGTCTATCAGACGCTCCCAGGCGGCACGGTAAGCCGGCCGTGGGAACAGCGCGTCGCGGTAGATGAGATGCAGCAGCGCCATCGGCTTGCAGCGCAAGCTGTGAATGATATGCCGATAGTCTACCACCTGGATGCGACGGCCATCGCTGGGCGCACGGCGACGTGGCAAGCTCAGCACCAGGCTTTGACCGACGAAGCAGTCCAGACGGTCATCGTAGATCCGCAGGTTCAGCCGATAGCCGATCAGGCGAGACGGCACCGTGTAGAACACTTTGCGCAGAATGAAGCCGCTGCTGGAGGTCACCCGCACGGTGACCTCGTCATAATCGGAGGTGCGCCGCTGCGGCAATCTGCCCAGCGTGGCGCGCTCCAGCGCGACCAGCTTCTCGCGCCTGGCATTGCGGCGGCCAATGAGGTCGGCGATCCAATCGCGATAGAGCTCAAGGCTGTCGAAGTCAGTGCCGCCGCGCAGCAGCAAGGCTTGAGCAACGGCACGCTTCAGGTGACCGTGCTGGCTCTCGATCGCGCCGTTCTCGTGCGCTACGCCGCGGTTGTTGCGGGTCGGCTGCATGCCATAGTGCACGCACAGCGCTTCGTAACGGCGGGTCTGGTCGTCGTCGGCATCCCGCTCGAGGTTGCGGAACGCCGCTGAAAGACTGTCGGAGCGATGCTCGGCCGGGGCGCCGCCGAGCGACCACAGCGCGTTCTGCATGCCGCAGGCCAACGCCGTGTAGCTCTCGCCGCCGAGCACCACCTCGGCATGCTCCCAGGCGGAATACGCCAAAACGAAGTGATAGAGACGGTGCGCCAGCGGCTCGCCGGCGATACGGATGCCAAGCTCGGCCATGTCGGTGAAGTCCGACAGGCCTTGCTGGCCCGGCGGGTGGTCCTGACGGAAGATCACCTCGCGCGCAGCCCCGTGTTCGGCACACCATGCGCGAACACGACGCTCCAAGGTGCGGCGGAGCCGATCCCAATCGCGCTCGGGATGGCGCCGTTGCATCTCGTCCAGCACCATCACCGGCCGTATGCCGGGACGGGTGACCAGCATCGGCAGGATGTCGCTCTCCCACAGGCCGCCGAGCGGGTCGGCGACCTTCCGCCGCAAGGGTCGCTCGGCACTCTTCTGGGACGGCAGCCGCGGATCGCCCTCAATCCGGCGGCCAGTGCGCTCGCTGAAGCCGGCCTTGGCGGCAGCGACACGTTGGGGATGGTGGCAACGGAGCTTCATATACATTCTCATCTGCTGGTCGGTGGCGGGGCGTCCGGGCACGTCGGGCCTCGTTTTGGAAATCGAGGACCCGACACTGCCCGCACACACGCCGCGACCAGAGACCACGGAAATCCGTGCCGCCCGGTTTGGCCCACCTACGACTGGGCTACACCCACTCTGAAGCCGGCCAAACCGGCCATCCTACGTGTCGCTGACCGGCCAACTTTGCTGTCGCGCGGCAGACGAGGACCCGCGGCGCATACTGCAGACCCTTCAGCAGCCGCTTGAAGAAGCGCTTCGCCGCCCCGGCATCGCGGCGGCGCTGCACCAGGATGTCGAGCACGATCCCGTCTTGATCGACGGCGCGCCAGAGATAGTGCAACTCACC
>DASYNV010000062.1:0-11601 GCA_036008365.1 Steroidobacteraceae bacterium
TCTGGCCAAAGTTGCGCTTGGCGCGATAGGTCGAAAGCTTGTCGGGCACCGCTGCTCCTTCGCGGCGTCTGCATGCGCCGAGTGTTGCCATCGGCGCTGCCGGGCGTCTGCAGGTACTCTTCCCGTATCCGCGATTTGCCGGCTATTGTGCAATGAAAGTCCCATGAGCGTAGCGGCCTGGCGCGATCCGGTTCCAACAGTGCACGCATCTCGCTCATCGCCGCGCCCGATATACGTAACTGCGCTTGAGCGCGAGCGGTGCGATTGATCGGGATGACGTTCCACGGCAGCAGCATCCGCTCCATGGGATAGCCATGCGCAATCGGGTGTGGGAACGCCTCGGCTGCTGCGCGAGGCGCTGTGCCCTGTGACACCGGGCTGGGCAGCACGGGGGTTGCCCGGCCACGCGGGCGCTTGAAAAGCGCGACCGCATCCATGATCAGCGTGACGGCGCACGTCGTCAGCGCGGTTCCGATCAGGCAAAGCACAGCCAGCTCGACTTCCATAGGCATCCTCGCTGGCGCTGCGGCGCCACCCTTTTGTGCGCAGCGTCTCTACTTCAGAACCGAGCGCCTATCGGACTTTTCTATTTGTGCGTGTAGGACAGGAACCTAAGCACCTAATAAGCTTAGGTGTTCGCCACAGCATTCGAGCCGTTCAACCGCCTGAATCGTGCCGGGACCGTCGTCCGAGCGCGTCTTTTCAGGACCCAATACGTCCACCGAGGCTTTGGCCATGACGATCGAGACCATGCGATTCGGGTAGAGGACGATCTCGTTGTCACCGGACCCGCGCATGCTCGGTAAATACTTCACGGTACCGTTCGCATTCTGGTACCGCAGAAAGTGGAAGCCCATCTCGTAGAGGCCATTCCCGCCCGCATCGCCGTTCTTGGCGATGGCATCGCGCGCCGCGAGCAGATCTTCGGTGAGGGTGCGGTTGAGTATCTGCACGCCGCCGTGCGCACCGCGCGTCTGGAAAAGCAGCGCGATCTTGGCGAGGTCGTCCAGCGTCGGGTAGTAGCCGGCGTTGCACCAGACAATGCCGTCACGGCCGCCCGACTCGCGCGTCCTGACGACCGGCGCCTGGTGAATGCCGATCGGCTCGAAGATCTCGGTCTTGACCATTTGCCACAGATCCGCCTGGGTCCCGCGAACCGATTTGATGAAGCTGTCGATGGCGGCGCCGAGCAGGAAGTAATCCTGATCGCGATAGCGCATCACGGTGCCGGGCTCCCATGGGTAGGGATGCAGCGTGGCGTTTATCTGGCGGATCTTGTCCGCGAACGAGGGCGCGGTGTACCAGGCGTCGTAGTCGCCGTCGAGGTAGCCATCAAGGATGTCGTTGGGATCGGACCGGGTGCCGCCGACACCGCCGAAGCCGGTCGACATGTTGGCCGCATCGATGAAGCGCACGCGCCGCCACTTGGGATCGAGCCCCGGCACGTAGTCGCCGATCTTGAGCGTCAGCACCCACGGACCGTAGACCTGCGCCAGTTGCAGCAATGACAGTGGCGCGAAAACGCTCTTGGTGATCGAGCGCACACCGAAGCGCATCTCGAGCGGGTAGGGGTAGGAGCCATAGGGTGTGACCGGATCCTGGTAGTAAAGCGTACCGCCAACCACCAGTGCCCCGGCCACCTGCCACTTCGGATACAGCGGGCCGCCGAAACCATCGAGCGTGCCCGCCGGCACCGTCTTGATCAGCTCGCTCCAAGGCCTGGCCGGCAGACGGTCGGCGAACTCAACTTGCGCCTGCGCGCGGCGCGCCTCGAGTTGGCTCGCATCAACCGGCGCGTACTCGGCCTGCGCGAAGCCCCAGGCGACGAAGTACTGCTTGATCAGGTACGGGCCGGTCTGCTGCACGAACTGAAGCTCAAGCCCACTCACCTGATTGCCGCGATAAAGAAATGTGGCGAGCCCCTGATGCGCGTGGTTCTCGGTATCGTTGACCAACATGATCGGAAAGGCCGCGCGCGACCAATCGCCGTCGCCGGGCTCGCGCCATACCTTGCCGGGCTGCGGAATGACCCGCCAGTAGCTCATCGTCAAGCCACCGCCGGTCTCGCGCACCATCTCGCCGCGCTGAACCGGGACGAGCACATCCCCGACCGTGAAGAACTCGAGCTGCAGGCCCGGGAAGATGCGCACATCGCGTCCCTGGATCAGCGGCTGGGTCAACACCGGCAGCGTGCGCATGGCGGCCGGGTGCACCTTGAGCACGCCGGTGAAAGCGGGTGCAGCGAGCGCACGCTCATCGGGCGCGAAGGCCGCATTGGCGACCGGCGCCTCGAGCGGGCCGCCGGACTCGAAGCTCTTGACCGTCAACAGATCGGCCACGTCCTACCAGCGCATGCGGGCGTTGCAGACGAAGGATTTGATCGCGGTGATCTTCATGTACCGTTTACTCTGGAAAGTCCGGAACACCGCGATTGTGCATGTATTCCGTGGCGCCGTCGTCAGCCGCGATCGAGTGCTTCGAGACTGGCGTTGCGGGTTTCGGGCGCCCAGCGGTAGCAGACGCCGGCGCCCACCGCCAGCACAAGAACGCAGGCGCCGAGCGCGGTACGGGCGCCGTACGCGACCACGATCAGCGGCAGCACGAATGTGCTCGTGGCGGAACCGATGCGGCTGGCGGCAATGGCCAGGCCGATGCCTGAAGCCCGCAGATCGGTCGGGAATAGCTCCGGCAGGTAGACGTAGACCAGATTGGAGGCCGCGGAGATCACGCCGGCGAAGATCGCGAACAATACGATCATCGCGATCGTATTGAGCTGCGGCAACGCACTCAGTAGCAGCAGCGTGATTCCCGCGGCGACGAAGCTGCCGATCAGGAAGGTACGCCGCGGCAACCGGTCGATGATCAGAACCCCGACGATGGCGCCAGCGAATAGCGCGAGATTGTAGATGAGTCCTCCGAGGTAGCCGCGGTTGAGGTGCAGCGCCGCCATGACCTGAGTGACGAAGGTCCCGAGCGCGAAGTAGGGCACCACCTGGCAGGCAAAGAAGGTGCACGCGACGATCGTGCGCAGCCGCCAGCGCGGCGAGAACAGCTGTCGCCAACGGCCGGTGTGCACGATGGCCGCGGTCTTTGCCGGCGGCCGCACGACGCGGCCGATTACCGCACGGACTAGCTGAGCCGCTCGCTCGGGCTGCCCATGATTGGCAAGCCACATGGGTGACTCGGGAATCCCGAGGCGCAGCGGTGCGATCAGCAGACACGGTGCGGCACTCGCCAGCAGCATCCAGCGCCACGATTCGGGACCGTGATCGGCGAGCAGAAATCCCACCGCGTACGCGCAGGCATAGCCGCCTGCCCAGGCGACCGATAGTTGCCCGAGGATCCGTCCGCGAAACCGCCGCGGTACGAACTCGACCAGCAAGGTCTTGCTGACCACATAGTCCGTTCCCAGCAGAAATCCGATCGCCAGCCGCAGCAACAGCAACGCGGGACCCGAGTCGATCAGGAACTGTGCGGCCGATAAGGCCGCGGCGAGCACCATGTTGGCGGCGAAGATCACCCGCCGGCCCCGTTGATCGGCCACGGGTCCGGTGAGCAGGGCGCCGGCGAACAGACCCGCCAGTGAGGCGCCTCCGAGCAGGCCCAACCAGAGGGCGCTCAACTGCAGTTGCGGCGCCGCGAGGCTCAGGGTAATGCCGATGATCCCGAGTCCGAAACCGTCCGCGAACACACCGCCGGTGCTCGCGACACAAACACGCAGATGGAATGGCACGAACGGCGCATCGTCGTAGTCGACGCTGGAATCGGCGGCCGAGCTCACGCCGGGGTGCCTGAAGTTGTAACGAAACACATTGAGATCGTCACGGGCACGCGCCGCTCCCGCGCCCGGTGCTCGTTTGACGTTATGCCATAATTAAATGATGGGCAGCCTCGCCGCGCAACCCCAGTCATTCCGAGGCCGCTGACGATGCGTGCAGGTAACGCACCGGAAGCTCCGCCCTCGAGCTCCAGTACCGCACAACGACCGGCGGGCGAGCCCGTCAAACTCGCGTTTTTCCTCGTGCCGCAATTCTCGCTGATGGCCTTCTCATCGGCGATCGAACCGCTGCGCGCAGCCAACCGGCTCAGTGGGCGAAGCCTGTACGAATGGCAGCTCGCCTCCCTGGACGGTCAGCCGGTCGCCGCCAGCAACGGTGTGCCCATCGGAGTTCATGCGGCGCTCGATGCGCTCGAGCAGCCCGATATGCTCGTGGTCTGCGCCGGACTCGAGCCGCTGCAGCTCGCCGGCAACCGTCGCCTGCATCATCGGCTGCGTCGCCTGGCACGCCACGGCTGCCGCATCGGCGCCATCAGCGGGGGCTCCTTCATACTCGCGGACGCGGGCCTGCTGACGAATCGTCTTTGCACGGTGCATTGGGAATACAACGAGCTGTTTGCCTCGCGCTACCCCGATCTGAAACAGACCCAGGATCTTTACGTGGTCGATCGGGACGTGTTCACCTGTTCCGGCGGTATCGCGGCACTCGACATGATGCTGCACTTCGTGCGCGAGCAGTGCGGTCCCGAGCTCGCGCTGGCCGTGGCCGAACAGTTCCTGCACCCTCGAATTCGCGAGCAGGGCGATGATCAGCGCATGGAGCTGCACGCGCGCTATGGCGTGCACGACCCTAAGCTCGTGGAGGTGATCCGGCTCATGGAATCGACCATCGACAGTCCGCTCTACGTTCAGGCGATTGCCGCGCGCGTGGGACTGTCGCCGCGGCAGGTGGAGCGTCTTTTCTGGCAGCACATCGGCGAACCGCCCGGGCCGTTCTATTTGCGTCTGCGGCTCGAACGCGGCCGGACACTGCTGACACAGACATCGCACAGCATCCAGGAGGTCGCACTGGCGTGCGGGTTCGGCTCGACCTCGCATTTTGCCCACGCCTACAAGCGGCACTATCAGCACACGCCCACCGATGAACGGCGGCGGCCGGCGCGCACGCGTTAGCGAAGCAATTGTCGCCCCGAGGCAGCCCCATGTCGGCTGGGTGCAACGGCGGCTGCCGACGACGAGCGAACATGAGCGTGATGGAGAGCAGAAGACGCAGGGAAGGGGGCCGCAGCCGCAGGACTGCGGGTCATCTGCCGCAACTGCCGTGGCAGCCGCCGACCAATCCCTATATGCCGATGGAGGTGCTGAGCGCGGATCAGATCGAGGCGATCCATGTGACCTCGCTGCGGATCCTGGAGGAACTTGGCATCGAGTTGATGTCGCCGCGCGCGCGTGCCGTGATGCGAGCCGCCGGAGCCGAGGTCGATGAGGCCACCGGCACGGTGCGGCTCGATCGCGGGCTGGTTGCCACCAAGCTCGCGCAGGCGCCGCCGTCGATCGTGCTCACGCCGCGCAACCCGGCCAAGCGCATCACGCTCGGTGGCAATCACATCAACTTCGGACTGGTCGCCGGGCCGCCCAATGTGCACGACTGCGAGCGTGGTCGCCGCGCCGGCAACTATGCCGACTACTGCGACTTCGTGCGTCTGGCGCACTATTTCAACGCCATTCACCTGATCGGCAACCAGGTCTGCGCACCGGTGGAGCTGCCGGCCAACTCGCGCCATCTCGACACCTATCGGGCCAATCTCAGCTATTCGGACCTGGTATTTCATTGCTCGGCCATCGGCGCCGGGCGCGCGCTCGACGGTATCCGCATGATGGCCATCGCGCGCGGCATCTCGCTGGAGGAGGCCGCGCGCAGCCCCGGAGTGCTCACTATTATCTCGGTCAACAGCCCGCGCCGCTTCGATGAGGCCATGGCCGAAGGCCTCATGGCGATGGCACAGCACGGCCAGCCCGTGGTGATCACGCCCTTCACGCTCATGGGCGCGATGGCCCCGGTCTCGCTGGCGGCGGCGCTCGCGCAGCAGAACGCCGAGGCGCTGTTCGGTATCGTGCTGGCGCAGCAGATCCGGCCCGGCACGCCGGTCGTGTACGGCGCCTTCACCTCCAACGTGGACATGCGATCCGGCGCACCGGCGTTCGGCACGCCCGAGAATGCCAAGGCCAACGTCGCGAGCGGGCAGCTCGTGCGCCGCTACCGGCTGCCCTACCGCTCGTCCAATGCCAGCGCCTCCAATGCGGCTGACGCGCAGGGCGCCTACGAGACCGAGATGTCGCTGTGGGGCGCGATCCTCGGGCACAGCAACCTGATCTATCATGCGGCCGGCTGGCAGGAAGGCGGCCTGACGGCATCCTTCGAGAAGCTCGTGCTCGATGTGGAGATGCTGCAGATGATGATGGAGTTCATGAAGCCGATCGTCGTCAATGAGGCCGAGCTCGGCTTCGATGCCATCAGTCACGTGGCGACCGGTGGGCATTTCTTCGGCGAGCCGCACACGATGGAGCGCTACGAGCACGCCTTCTATCAGCCACTGGTTTCCAACTGGCAGAACTTCGAGAACTGGCAGCTCGCCGGCGGCAAGGATGCCACCCAGCGCGCGACCGAGATCTGGAAGCGTGCGCTCACCGAATACGAAGAACCGCCGATGGACGCTGCGATCCGCGAGGAACTTGACGCGTACGTGACTCGACGGCGCGCCGAGATCGGCAGCAACGATCCTTGAGTTGACGTAGCAGTATGCAATCCCATGCCCAGGTGGTGGTCATCGGCGGCGGCGTTGTCGGCTGTTCGGTGCTGTTTCATCTCGCGAAGTTCGGCTGCACCGAGGCGCTGCTGCTCGAACGTGAAGAGCTCACGTGCGGATCGACCTGGCATGCGGCCGGCGGCATGCACACCATCAACGGCGATCCGAATGTGGCCAAGCTGCAGAAGTACACGATCGATCTCTACCAGGAGATTGAAACGGTGTCGGAACAACCCACGGGCATGCATCTGACCGGCGGAGTCTTGCTGGCGGCGAGCGAGGCGCGATTCGACTGGCTCAAGAGCATCGTTGCGAAAGGCCGCTATCTCGGCATAGAAGCCCGCATCATCACCCCGGAGCGCGCGCACGAGCTGCTGCCGCTGCTCGACCCGTCCTGCTTTGTCGGGGGGCTCGAGACGGCGCTTGACGGGCACCTCGACCCCTCGGGAACGACGCACGCGTACGCCAAGGCGGCGCGCAAGCTCGGCGCCCGCATCGAGCGCTTCACCAAGGTCGAAGAGCTCCTGCAATGCGCCGACCGCTCGTGGCGCGTGATCACCAACAAGGGTGAGATCCGGGCCGAGCACGTGGTCAATGCCGGTGGGCTCTGGGCCCGTGAAGTCGGCCATATGGTTGGTCGCGAGCACCCGGTACTCGCGATGGAACACATGTACCTCATCACCGAGGACATGCCCGAAGTCGCGGCGATCAATGCGGCCACCGGCAAGGAAGTCGTGCACGCGGTGGATTTCGACGGCGAGATGTACCTGCGCCAGGAGCGCGGCGGCATGCTGCTCGGCACCTACGAGAAGGCCTGCAAGCCCTGGTCCGAAGATGTGACGCCCTGGTCCTTTGGACACGAACTGCTGACGCCGGACATCGAGCGTCTAGCGCTGTCGCTGGAGGTGGCGTTCCAGCATTTCCCAGCGCTGCAGAGGGCCGGCATCCGCAAAGTCGTCAACGGACCCTTCACCTTCGCGCCCGACGGCAATCCGCTGGTCGGGCCGGTGCGGGGTCTGCCGGGCTACTGGTGCGCCTGCGGCGTGATGGCGGGCTTCTGCCAGGCCGGCGGCGTCGGACTCGCGCTCGCCAACTGGATTCTGCAGGGCGATCCGGGCTTTGATGTCTGGGCCATGGACGTGGCGCGCTTCGGAGACTGGGCGAGCAAGGCCTACACGAACGCCAAGGTGCGGGAGAATTATGCGCGCCGCTTTTCGATCCGCTTTCCGAACGAGGAGCTGCCGGCCGGTCGGCCCCTGCGCACCTCGCCGCTCTACGAGCGCCTGAAACAGGCGGGCGCGCAGTTCGGCGCCGCGGCCGGGCTCGAATTCCCGCTCTGGTACGCGCCAGCCGGCGTGCGCGATGCCTTCAGCTGGCACCGCTCGACCGACTTCGCGACCGTGGCCGCGGAGGTGCGTGCGGTGCGCGAAGCGGTCGGCCTGATCGAGACGACGGGTTTTGCCAAGTACCGGATCACAGGCTCCGGCGCCAGCGCCTGGCTCGATCGGCTTCTGGCTTGCAAGCTGCCGCGCTCCGGCCGCATGACCCTGGCGCCGATGCTCAAGGCGGACGGCCGCCTGATCGGTGACTTTACGCTCGCGTATCTCGGCGCCGAAGGCTACTTTCTTATCGGCTCAGGAGCGGCCGAGGAATACCACCTGCGGTGGTTTCAGCAGCATCTGCCCGAGGATGGCAGCGTCACGCTGACCGCCCATGCCACCTCGCTTGCCGGGCTCGCGATCGCCGGCCCGCGTGCGCGCGACCTGCTGTCACGGGTCACGAGCGCCGACGTATCGGCCGGCGCCTTCCGTCTCATGGACGTGCGCCGCCTTCCGATCGGTCTGACCTCCGCGCTCGTCGGCCGCGTCAGCTACACCGGCGATCTGGGCTACGAGCTCTGGTGCGATCCGGCTTACCAGGTGCACCTGTTTGACACACTGATGGCCGCCGGCGCCGATCTCGGCATTCGCCTGTTCGGCTCACGGGCCCTGAACGCGATGCGGCTCGAGAAGGCCTACGGTTCCTGGGCGCGCGAATACCGGCCCATCTACAGTCCGATCGAGGCCGGGCTTGACCGCTTCGTGGCCTTCGACAAGGAAGCGCCCTTTATCGGTCGGGAAGCCGCCCGCAAAGAGCAGGCCTCGGGTGCCCGGATGCGACTGCGCTGCTTCGTGGCGGAGGTTGAGACCGCTGATGTCATCGGTGATGAGCCGATCTGGCACGGCGAGACCGTGCGCGGCTGGGTGACCTCGGGTGGATTCGCACACAACGCCGGCGTGTCAGTCGCCATGGGATACGTGCACAGGGAAGTCGCGGACGAATCCGGTCCCTGGAGCATCGAAATACTCGGCAGACGATACCCGGCCCACCTTCAACCGCAGCCGCTGTTCGATCCCGAAGGCACGCGGATGCGCGGATAGGGCATCGGCGTGCTTTAGAATCGCAGCAGGCGTCGGTGTCTGCTGCCGGATCGAGGGTTGGGCCTGTGAGCAAGGTGCTGGTGACGGGCGGATCGGGGTTTATCGGGGGGCACTGCATCCTGCAGCTCCTGGCGTCGGATCATCGCGTGCGCGCCACCGTGCGCAGTCTGGCGCGCGAAGGCGATGTCCGTGCCATGCTCCAAGTCGGCGGGGCCGAACCGGGGGATCGACTCTCGTTTGCGGCCGCGGATCTCGGCCAGGATGATGGCTGGGCGGACGCTGTCGCAGGTTGTGACTACGTGCTGCACGTCGCCTCGCCTTTTCCAGCCGGTGTCCCAAAGCACGAGGATGACCTGATCGTTCCGGCGCGGGAGGGCGCGCTTCGGGTGCTGCGCGCGTCACGCGACGCAGGGGTCAAACGCGTCGTCCTGACATCCTCGTTCGCCGCCGTCGGCTATGGTCACAAGTCGCAGTCCGCACTTTTCAGCGAGACGGACTGGACCGATCTCAAAGCCAAGGGCGCCAGCGCCTACGTGAAGTCGAAGACGCTGGCAGAGCGGGCCGCATGGGACTTCATGTCGCGCCAGGGTGGGTCGCTCGAGCTCAGCGTCGTTAATCCCGTGGCCGTGTTCGGACCGGTGCTGGGACCGGACTACTCGGCGTCGATTCAATTGATCCTGCGCATGCTCGAGGGCGGTATGCCGCGCTGCCCGCGGCTGTACTTTGGCGCCGTGGACGTGCGCGATGTCGCCGACCTGCATCTTCGCGCCATGACCCACCCGGCGGCGAAGGGTGAGCGCTTCCTCGCGGTCGCGGGCGATGCAATGTCGCTGCTCGAAATTGCCAACGTGCTTCGGCGCCGATTGGGCACCGCGGCCAGCAAGGTGCCGACTCGGGAAGTCGCCGACTGGCTGCTGCGCCTCGCGGCACTCTTTAACCCCATGGTCAGGCAGATCGTTCCGGAACTTGGCAAGCGTAAGACAGCGACCAACGAGAAGGCCCGGCGCGTGCTCGACTGGGCGCCACGCTCGAATGAAGAGGCCATCGTTGCGACCGCGGAAAGTCTGGTGCGGCTCGGGGATTGACCATCGACCGGCTACTTGCCCATCCGGGCCAACCTGAGGCGCTCCCTGGCGCCGCGCTCCGGTCCCCAAAAATATCCCGCATAATGCTCCCCAGAAGAAGGGGGCCGGTCCGGCGTGCCAGCCGCGAGCCACAGGTAGATGCCAGATAACGTAATCCTTGAAACGCGCGGCCTGACGAGGGAATTCAACGGCTTCCTCGCGGTGTGCGACGTTGACCTCAGCGTGCACCGCGGTCACATTCACGCGCTGATCGGCCCGAATGGTGCCGGTAAGACCACCTGTTTCAACCTGCTGACCAAGTTCCTGATTCCGACGCGCGGTCAGATCCTCTACCAGGGCCAGGACATCACCGCCCTCAGCGCCGCCGAGGTCGCGCGCCGCGGACTGGTGCGGTCGTTTCAGGTGTCGGCGGTATTTCCGCACCTCACGGTGCTCGAGAACGTGCGCATCGCCCTGCAGCGGACCCTCGGAACCACCTTTCACTTCTGGAAGCGAGGTTCGACGCTCACGGTGCTCAACGCCCGCGCCGTCGAGCTGCTCGAACAGGTGGGGCTGGCACCGTTCGCCGACAAACTCGCGGTCGAACTCCCGTACGGACGCAAGCGTGCGCTCGAGATCGCCACCACGCTGGCGATGGATCCGGAGGTCATGCTGCTCGATGAACCCACCCAGGGCATGGGGCACGAGGACGTCGATCAGGTCACCGCGCTGATCAAGCAGGCCTCGACCGATCGCACGGTCCTGATGGTCGAGCACAACATGAATGTGGTCGCGACCATCGCCGACACGATCACCGTGCTTCAGCGCGGCCGCATCATCGCCGACGGCACCTATGCGCAAGTTTCCGCCAACCCGCAGGTCGTAGAGGCCTACATGGGCACTGCGGATTCGACGCTGCAAAGCGCGCACGGATGACGGCCGAGCTGCTCCAAGTCAGCGGCCTGCACGCCTACTACGGCGAGTCGCACATCCTGCACGGTGTGGACTTCAGCGTGCACCGGGGTGAGGTCGTCACGCTGCTCGGCCGCAATGGGGCAGGGCGCACCACCACGCTCAAGGCGCTGCTGGGACTGGTCGGCAAACGATCCGGCTCGGTGAAAATTGACGGCCAGGAGGCGATCGACCTGCCGCCGCACAGGATTGCCCGGCTCGGGATCGGTTACTGCCCCGAGGAGCGCGGCATCTACGCGAGCCTGTCGGCCGAGGAGAACCTGTTGCTGCCGCCGCCGGTCGGCGCCGGGGGCCTGTCAATCGATGAGATCTATGGCATGTTTCCGAACCTGAAGGAGCGACGCGCCACTCAGGGGACGCGGCTATCAGGAGGGGAGCAGCAGATGCTGGCCGTGGCGCGCATCCTGCGCTCGGGCGCGAAATTGCTGCTGCTGGATGAGATCTCGGAGGGACTCGCGCCGGTAATCGTTCAGGGCCTCTCACAGACCATTCAGACGCTGCGGCGCAAGGGATACACGATCGTGATGGTGGAGCAGAACTTCCGGTTCGCGGCACCGCTC
>DASYNV010000063.1:0-5496 GCA_036008365.1 Steroidobacteraceae bacterium
ACCGGCGCGAAGTTGCGCGGCTGCTGCGGAATCGCGCCGCGCGGGATGCCGAAATGGCGAAAGAAGTCGCCGAACGGATCATCCTGGTCCTCGTTCTCGTTCTCCGAATCGGCAGTCGAGCTGCCCGAGGGCCGTTCCACCACCTGGACGTTGACGACCGGGGGACCGACCTGTGCCACCAGATCGGCGAAGTCCGGCAGTCCTCGCACCGAGACATTGGCGGTCGGCGCCGGCGTGGCGGGAACCGCAGCCGCGACCTGCACCGGCGCCGACTGCGGCGGAGCAGACGGAGCCGCCGCCGTCGATGATTGCGGCGAGCAGGCGGCGAACAAACTCACGAGTGCAATGGCACCCAGCAGCCGGGGGCCCACGTCCTGATGCGACATATCTGGTCTACTCCGATCCATTGGAAAACATATGCATGATAGACCCGGAATCGATATGACGGTTCCGGCTTAAGGCTTAGGCCGGGGCCTACACCGGGCGGCTCCGGCGGCGCGCCGCGCGGATCGCCAGCGCCGCCGCCAGCAGTGCCGGCAGTACAATCAGGGCGTTGCCCGCCTGAGCGAATGGCGGCAGCCCGGAGCGCGGCTGTACGCTTCCACGCAGCACCGTGCGCTCGAATTCCGGTGCCCGCGCCAGCACCTCGCCGTGCGCACCGATCAGCGCCGAGATGCCGTCGTTGGCGGCACGCACCAGCGGCCGCTGCGCCTCCATGGCGCGCATGCGGGCAATCTGAAAATGCTGGTAGCGGGCCCAGGAATGGCCGAACCAGGCGTCGTTGGTGACGTTGACCAGCACCCGCGCCTGCGCCAGCACCAGCAGATCCGCACTGTCGTAGGCGTCCTCGTAGCAGATACTCAGGCCGAGCATCGTGCCGCCCGCGGCGACCGCGGGCTGATCGGCCGCGCCGGCCGTGAAATCCGAGTACGGCAGATTCATCAGCCGCAACCACGAGCGGATGAACGGCGGCACCGGAAAGTATTCGGCAAAGGGCACCAGGTGGTGCTTGCTGTAGAAGCTGACGTGATCGGCCATCGTCATGATCGAGTTGTAGTAATCGTCGGCGTCGTCGGCACGGATGATGCCCATGACGATGTCCGAGCCATGCATGTGGGCGCGGGAATAGAGCTGTCCCAGATACTGCGGCACCTCGTTGGCGAGCTGCGGCAGCGCCGATTCGGGCCAGACGATCAATTGCGCCCCGAGTGCCTCCTCGTTGAGCTGGGTATAAAGATCGCGTGTCGGCTCGACGTTATCGGCCTGCCATTTCAGATCCTGCGGTATCGCGCCCTGCAGCACCGCGACGCTTACGGGCGCCCCGGCCGGCCGCGTCCAATCGATGCGCGTGAACGCCAGGCCGATCGGCCACGGCAGCAGCAGCAGGCATAGCGACGCCACGCGCAGCCGCTCAGGCCCTCGCAGCAGCGCGAGCAGCGCGCCGCTGCCGAGCAGCAGCAGTGCCGAAATCCCGTACACGCCGGTAACCGGCGCGAAGCCCCTGAGCCAGGTGTCGGTCTGCGACAGGCCGAGCGACAGCCACGGGAACCCCGACAGGAACCAGCCTCGCCACCACTCGATCAGCACCCAGAGCGCCGGCAGACCGATGAAATAGCGCCAACCGCTGCGCGCCGGCAGGAAGCGCACAGCCAGAAATCCGAGCAGGGCATGATAGAGCGCCATGATCCCGACCAGGCCCAGCACGACCAGCACCGTCAGCCAGACCGGCGCGCCGCCGAATCCGTGCACGCTGACATACAGCCACCAGGTGCCGAGCCCGAAGGTGCCGGCGCCGAAACACAGGCCGCTCCAGGCCGCGCGCTCGAGGGCAGCCTCTTCCCACAGCCACATCAGCACCGCCGGGCACAGCACTGCCAGCGGCCAGAGATTCAGGGGCGCAAAGCTGCAGGCCAGCAAGGCCCCGGCGCCGAGCGCCAGCCCATAACCCAGTGGTGCCGATTTGGGCGGCCTCACTCCGCGGGTGCAGCCGAGTGAAACTGCGGCGGGATGCTCACGCGCAGGCTGTCGATGCGGCGCCGATCGGTGCGCATGACGCGGAACTCGAACATGCCGAGCAGCACGGTCTCGCCGCGGCGCGGCATGCGGCCGAGTTGCTTCATGATCAGCCCCGCAACCGTATCGAACTCATCGTCGGGCAATTCGGCGTGAAAATACTGATTGAACTCGTCGATGCGGGTGTTGCCGCGGACGCTGAACTGGCGCTCGCCTTCGGCGCGGATATTCTGATCGTCCTCGACGTCAAACTCATCGTCGATATCGCCGACAATCTGCTCGATCACGTCCTCGATCGTGACCAGGCCCGCCACGCCGCCATATTCGTCGACCACGATGGCCATGTGGTTGCGGCTGTCGCGAAATTCGCGCAACAGCACGTTGAGTCGCTTGGCTTCGGGCACGAACACCGCCGGCCGCAGATATTCGCGCATGTCGAACGATGCCGGCTCCTCGCCGCTGAACAGGCGCAGCAGATCCTTGGCCAGGAGGATGCCGGCGACATCGTCGTGATCGCTGCCGAGCACCGGAAAGCGCGAGTGCCGCGACTCGACCACGGCCGCCAGGATGCGCGCGATCGGATCATCGCGGCGCAGGCACACCATTTGCGCACCCGGCACCATGATGTCGCGCACCTGCAGATCGGCCACCGCCAGCGCGCCCTCGAGCATCGCGAACAACTCGGCATCGAGCACACCGCGTTGCTGCGACTCGGCCAGCATCTCGACCAGCTGCGCACGATCCTTGACGCCGGCCGCCAGCGTGCGGGTGAAGCGCGAGCGCCAGCGTCCGCTGGCGCCGGTGCCGCCCGGTTTGTCAGTCGGGCCCTTAGCCATGGGTGTTCTCGGTCATGAGGCGATAAGGATTGGCGAAGCCGAGCCGCCGCAGCACGCGAATTTCGCGCCGTTCCATGCGTTGCGCCTCCGCCGCGTTCTCATGATCGTACCCGATCAGGTGCAGCACGCCGTGCACGACCATATGCGCCCAGTGCGCCCGCACGCGCTTGTGCTGCGCGCGCGCCTCCTGGCGCAGCACCGCCGGGCAGATCACCAGTTCGCCGAGCAGGCCCGAGAGTGCCGGCGCGCCCGGCGTCGACGGGAACGACAGCACATTGGTGGCATGATCGCGGCCGCGGTAGCGGACATTGAGTGCGCGGCTGCGCGCGCGGCCGGCCAACAGCACCGATAGCTCCCGCCCGGCGGCGGCACGGCCCAACGCCGCGACCGCCCAGGCACGCAGCTCGCGCACCGTCGGCTGCCAGCCGACCCGTACCCGTCGCGCGATGCTGATCCTCATGGCTGATGGCTGTTCTCATGCGACTCGTAGGCCTGCACGATGCGCTGAACCAGCGGATGACGCACGACATCGCCGGCATCGAAGAAAGTGAAGGCGACGCCCGCGACACCACGCAGGATCAGCTGCGCGTGCTGCAGTCCCGACATGCGGCCGCTCGGCAGATCGGTCTGCGTCAGATCGCCGGTCACCACGGCGCGCGACCCGAAGCCGATGCGCGTCAGAAACATTTTCATCTGCTCGATCGTCGTGTTCTGCGACTCATCGAGAATGATGAAGGATTCGTTGAGCGAGCGGCCGCGCATGAATGCCAGCGGCGCCACTTCGATGGCATTGCGCTCGATGAAGCGCGCCACGCGGTCGTAACCCATCATCTCGTAGAGCGCGTCGTACATGGGCCGCAGGTACGGATCGACTTTCTGCGCCATGTCGCCCGGCAGAAAGCCGAGCCGCTCGCCCGCCTCCACCGCCGGCCGCACCAGCACGATGCGTTGCACGCGCTCGGCCAGCAGCGATTCGACCGCACAGGCGACCGCCAGGTAGGTCTTGCCGGTGCCGGCCGGCCCGCTGCCGAAGCTCAAATCGTGATTGCGGATATGCACCAGGTACTCGCGCTGATGGGCGCCGCGGGCGCGAATGCCGTCGCGGCGGTGGCGGTGGCTGCGCTCGGCGTCGCCGCCACCGGCACGCCCGCCCATCGGCGCGGGCGGCGCGATGATCACGCTGTCCTCGCCGTCGGCACCGCCCTCATTGGCATGCTCCACCAGGCACAGATGCACCTGCTCGGGCGAGAGCTCGTGATGACGCGTCTGTGCGAACAGGTCCTTCAGCACGCCCTCGGTTGCCTCGGCGCGCTCGCCCTCGACTCGAAACGACTGGCCGCGCCGCCGGATCTTGACTGCGAGACGCGACTCGATGAGCCGCAGATTGGCATCGAGCGGCCCGCACAGAGTCGCCAGGCGGGCATTGTCCTCGGGCTCGAGCGCGAATTCGCGCGCGGCAACGCTGCTCACGCTCACGCGGCTGCCGGTGCCGGCGCGCCGGCCGCATGGTTGAGGCGGCCGCGCAGCGAATGTGGCCGTGCTTCGGTCACGTAAACCTCGGCGAACTGCTGCAACAGCGATGCCGGCCCGGGAAAATTGAGCCAGCGGTTGTTCTCGGTGCGACCCGCGAGCTCGCCCTGACCCTTCTTGGCGGCGCGTTCGACCAGCACGCGCTGTACGCTGCCGACCATACGTGCGCTGATCGCCAGCGCCTGCGCATCGAGCTGCGCCTGCAGGCGCTGCAGCCGCTGCTGCTTGATCGCGAGCGGAACTTCATCGCTCAGCGCGGCCGCGGGCGTACCGGGACGGCGGCTGTAGAGGAAGCAGAACGACTGGTCGAAGCCGATTTCGGTGACCAGCTTGAGGGTGGCCTCGAAGTCGCGGTCGGTCTCGCCGGGGAAGCCGACGATGATGTCGGTCGAGATGGCGATATCCGGCCGCACCGCGCGCAGCGCACGTACACGCGCCTTGTATTCGAGCGTGGTGTAGCCGCGCTTCATGAGCGCCAGAATCCGGTCCGAACCGCTTTGCACCGGCAGGTGCAGGTGATTGGCGAGTTGCGGCAGGCTGGCGTAGGCCTCGATCAGACTGTCGCTGAACTCGAGCGGATGCGAGGTGGTGAAGCGGATGCGCTCGATGCCGGGCACGGCCGCGACGTGGTGCATGAGCGTCGAGAGATCGACGATGGCGCCATCGGCCATGGCGCCGGCATAGGCGTTGACGTTCTGCCCCAGGAGCACGATCTCGCGCACGCCCTGGCGCGCGAGCGTGCGCACCTCCTGCAGCACCGAGTCGAAGCCGCGGCTGACTTCGTCCCCACGCGTGTAGGGTACGACGCAGAAGCTGCAGTACTTGCTGCAACCCTCCATGACCGAAACGTAGGCGCGCGTGCCCGCGGCACGCGGCTCGGGCAGCGAATCGAATTTCTCGATGGCCGCAAAACTCAGGTCGACCACCGCGCGCCCGTGCCGCTTGAGCTGCTCGATCATGCGCGGCAACCGGTGCAGCGTCTGCGGCCCGAACACCAGGTCCACGTACGGCGCGCGCGCCGTGATGGCCTCGCCCTCCTGACTGGCGACACAGCCGCCGACGCCGATGATCACGCCGGGTCGATGCTGCTTGAGCGCTCGCCACTCGCCCAGCAGCG
>DASYNV010000064.1:0-18315 GCA_036008365.1 Steroidobacteraceae bacterium
CGCCGGTAGAACACGCCCGGCAGCGCGACGATCTTCGAGAAGCCGAGCGCATCGGCGGGGGTCCATTCACCGACCGCCTCTCCGTACACGCCCTTGGATGCCTTCATCAATGAATGAGGCGATTCGACGCCCTCGATGAACAGCGAGCCGGGCCGCAGCAACAGGTGCACATCACCCGTGACGCGCTGCTGCGACGACAGCAGCAGCGCCTCGATGTCGCGGCACACCGGGTCGAGCAGCTGGCCTTCGTGCACGAGATCGCCATAGGGTGCGGCGACGCTTTCCTTGATGCGCTGCTGGCGCGCGGTCAGCACCAGTTTCTCGAGTTCCCGATGCGCGGTCAGCAATGCGTCGGCCGCGGGCGCTTCGAAGGCCACGCGCCCCTTGGTGCCGATGATGGTATCGCCGAGGTGAAAGCCGCGGCCGATGCCGAACGGCGCTGCGAGCGCTTCGAGCTCTTCGATCAGGCTCACGGGATCGAGCCGCGCGCCATCGAGCGCGACCGGACGGCCGGATTCGAAGCCGACGGTGTGACGTTCGGGCGCGCGCGGCTGCGTGAATGCATCGCGCGACAGCACCCAGGCGCTATCCGGAATGCTGCCGCTCGAGGTCAGTGTCTCGGTGCCGCCGATGGTGACGCCCCAGAGACCGCGATTGATCGAGTAGGCCGCGCCGGAAGGGGGAACCGGCAACCGGCGTTGCTGCAGATAATCGAGCTCCTCGTTGCGACGGAAGGCGCGATCGCGCACCGGGGCGAGCACCGTGAGATCCGCTGCGAGCGTGCGCAATGCGACTTCGAAACGCACCTGATCGTTGCCGGCGGCCGTGCAGCCGTGCGCAATGGTGTCGGTGTTCAGTTCCCGCGCCATGCGCGCGATGGTCTGAGCCTGCATCACGCGCTCGGCGCCGACGCAGAGCGGATAGAGCTGGCCGCGGCGCACGTTGCCCATGATCAGAAAGCGCAGCACCTGCTCGAAGTAGTCGGCACGCGCATCGACCTGGTGATGCGCAACCGCGCCGAGCTGGCGCGAACGCTCGAGCAGCGTAGCGGCGGTCCTGGCATCGATGCCGCCGGTGTCGACCGTGACCGTGATGATCGGACGCCGATAGTTCTCGGCCAGCCACGGCACCAGAAACGACGTATCGAGGCCGCCGGAATAGGCGAGAAGAATAGGGGTCGCGTCGCGTTGCGCGTTGGAAGTCTGCGTCATGGGAAATCTCAGATGCGGAATAGTGCGTTCAGGCGATCGATCAGCCGCTGCTGCGCGCGTCCGTCGGCAGTGGCGAGGAAGATCGTGTCATCGCCGGAGATGGTGCCGACGACTTCGGGCCATTCGGCCCGATCGAGCGCCACCGCGACGCTCGGTGCGGCGCCGATCGTGGTGCGAATCACCGTGATCGAATTGCCGGCGGCACGCACCGTGCGTACGAATTGCGACAGCGCGCCGAAATCACCGTTGGCGCGCGAAATTTCATCCGGCGGTACCAGGTAGCGGCCGCTGGCCTTGAGCACGCCGAGCTCGCGCAGATCGCGGCTGACCGAGGACTGCGTGACTTCGAAGCCGTCGCGCTTGAGCAGCTGCGCCAGATCGCTTTGCCGGCGCACCACGCCGCTGCGCAGAATGCGCAGGATGGCGTCGCGGCGATCGATCTGTTGGCGGTCCGTCAGCATGCGGCCCTCTGCATAAATTTCTATCATTATGCATAAACATGCATGAACTTGCAATCTCGAGCCGCGGCAGCAACCCAATGAGTCGTACTACCGAGCCACGATGGCTTCGGTTATCTTCTGCAACGCTCTTCATCCACGTAAACCGCGCCAATAACAGGGGATGGTCATGGCACACCAAAGCGTTCAGGGACGTTTTCTATGGGAGGGCCTCATGACCGTGGATCCGGCGGCGGCCGGTCCGTTCTACACCAAGGTAGTCGGCTGGAAGTCCGAACCCTGGGCCTCGGAACCCACATACACCATCTTCAGTGGGTCGGCCGGTCCGGCCGCCGGCATGTCGCCGCTGCCGGATGTGAACCGGGCGCAGGGAGCGCGCGGCGCCTGGATGACGTTCATCGGCGCCGAGGATGTCGATGCGGCCGTCAGCCAGGCCGAGAAGCTTGGTGCCAAGGTGCTGCGTCCGGCAAGCGACATGAAGGAGATCGGGCGCATCGCGATCATGGCCGACCCGCACGGCGCGAGCTTCGGGCTGTTCAAGCCGCTGCAGAGCAGTGCGCCCAAAGGGCCGCCGCAGCCCGGCGAGCTGGCGTGGCACGAGCTATCGACGCCCGACCCCGAGGCAGCGCTGAAGTTTTATCAGGAACTGTTCGGCTGGCAGCTCATCCACAAGATGGATATGGGCGCCACGGGCTTCTATTACATCTTCGGTTCCGAGGGCGTGCAGCGCGGCGGCATGTACAAGCCGTCGCACCCGACCCCTGGCCCGGCATGGCTGGCCTATGCCTCGGTGCCGGATGCCGACAAGGCGGCCGCGGCCGCCACCAAGGCCGGCGGACACGTACTCAATGGGCCGATGGATGTGCCGGGCGGCGGCCGCATCGCGCAGTTGAGCGACCCGCACGGGGTGCCCTTTGCCGTCCATTCGCTAGCCAAGGCCGCGGTCGCGCCGAAGCCGGCCGCTCCCAAGCCGAGTACGCCACCCGCGAGCTCGGCGCCGCCGAGGCCCGCACCGTCGGCGAAACCGGCGGCGCCGGCCAGCAGCAGCACTGCATCGGCGATGACCGCAGCGCCCAAGCCCGCAGCACCGAAACCGGCCGCGCCGGCGGCGCCCGCCAAGAGCGCGGCGGCCGCGCCAAAGAGGAAGGCAGCGGCCAAGAAGAAGGCGGCCAAGAAGAAGGCTGCGCCCAGGAAGGCCGCCGCCAGGAGAGGCGCGCCGAAACCTGCCCGCAAGGCGGCAGGTAAGAAGAAGGCCGCCAGGAAGGCAGCGCGCAAGGCCGCCAAGAAAGGCAAGAGCAGGACCGCGAAAAGGAAAGCCAGGCGCGGCGGCAAGAAGGCGCGGCGCAAGAAATAGCCGGCTAGCGCTCGATCGTATAGACCAGATCGGCACTGCGCTGGGTGCCGGCCTCGGTCTTGACGGTCCAGTGGTCGCCGATCGTGTAACGCATCTTCAGGGTGTTGATGGCTTCCGCCAGGCCGACGCCGTAGCTGACGTAAAGCCGCGGCGAGAGGTAGCGGCCGAGCACCAGCGAGGTCTCGTTGTCGAGATCCTGCTCGACGCCGGCTTCGAAGTCGTACTTGCCGCCGATCTGCTGCGCCAGGATGGCGCCGCCCTGCATGAGGTCGGCGCGCGAGGCACTGCTGCGAGCCGTGGGGTCGGTGGCCGTGCTGGTGTTCTGGACGCTCTCGAGCGAGCCGCCGGCGAGCAGCAGTGAGACGATCTGCGACTGCGCCACCTCCGGTTCCGAGAAGAAGGTCATGCGCGGCTGGCGCAGCGTGCCGCGCACGTTGATGCCGGCCGTGATGTCGGGAAATTTCTTCACCGCACGCAGATCGAGGCCGGGATCGCCCATGAGGCCGTTGCTGAACAGCAGCCGGCCATGCTGGACGTCGAGGTTGCGGCCGTAGGCCAGGTACTTGCCTTCCTCGACCTTGAGTTCGCCGCTGCCGCGGCTGATGCCGGTGTCGTCGGTCGCGACGCGGATGCTGCCGCTGAGCCGGCCGGAGAGACCGGCCGTATTGATCGTGACGCGCTCGCCGAGCTGCAGCGTGATGTCGCTGTAGACCTTGACCTGCGTCGGGCGTGGGGCGGCGCTCTGGCCGACGATGACTTCATCGCCCGAAGGCAGCACCGCGTTGCTCAGATTGGCGGGCGCGATGCGCGCATAGGGCAGCTCCACCTGTCCCTGGACGTCGATACGCTGGCCCTCGAGCCGCACGGTGACATCCGGTGAGGCGTCGACGCGCGCCTCGGGGATATTGATCACGCGCAGATCCGTGCCCTTGAGGTGCAGCTCGCCGAATGGCAGGCCCTGCTGCCAGCGCACCACGCCGTCGACGCGCGCTCGGCCGTCGGGTCCACAGCTGGCGGTGCCATCGAGATTGAGCGTGCTGCCGCTGAGCCGCGCGTGAAAGTTCAGGTCGCGCAGCGAGAGGGCGATCTGGTAGGCGTCGAGCTGTGCGCCCGTGACATCGAGCTCACCACCGAGCTCGGGAGCCGCGGCAGTGCCCGTCAGTGCGAGCTTGGCGTTGAGCCGCCCGCTGGCGCGATCAATCTGCGACACATACGCCTCCAGGAACCCGACGGCGTCGGTGTCGATGGAGAGCTCGCCGGCGAGCGGCCAACTGCGCCACTCCGTATCGGCGCCGTGCGCCGAGAAGTGTCCTTCGATCAAGCCGGCGTTGCCGGCGTCGAGCCCGAGGCCGGCCGAGAGCTCGTGCTCGGTGAGCTCGGCGCGCACCAGGCCGTCGCCCAGACTCAGGGTCTCGGTGCGTCCGTTGGCGAAGTGCTTGCGGATCGCGGCATGGGCGAGCTGCGCGTTGATCGTGCCGCGCCAGGGCGCCTGCGCGCTATCGACCGCATCGACCTGCACGCTCAAGGTGCCTTCGTAATCGGTCAGATCGGTCAAACCCGCCGTCAGCGTGCGCAGCGGCAGGTTCGACGCGCGCAGCGAGACCTTGCGCTGCGCCGGATCCAGCATGGCGCTGCCGCAGAGCTTGGCCGTGTCGTCATGCAGGCACATCGATTCGATCTGTAACCGATCGAGAGCCGCCTCGATCGCCACCGGCGCTTCGAGTCCGAGGTGCAGCTTCTGGCCGTCGCTGACCTGCGCGTGCTCGATCTGCTCGAACCACTGCCCGCCCGTATAGTGGCCATAGCCGTGCAGCGTCAGGTTGAACCCCTCCGCGCGAGCATCGAGCGTGAGGTTGTGGCGTGCCGTGGTGCCCTCGGTGCGCAGCTTCAGCGTCTCGAGCCGACGCCCGGACAGCGTCAGACCGTCGAGTTCGATCCGGGCGTCGTTGCGCCCGGAGCCGTGTGGGTCGAACGCAACCTGCGCCTCGAGCGAGTCGAGATGCGCGCCTTCCCAATCGACCCCCTGCAGCCTGGCGCTGCCGAGCAGCGTCACATCGCGCGCCTCGCCGTGCAGCGAGCCGTGCGCCTGCAGGCGACCGTGTGCGTCCGGGCGCAGCAGCGCCAGATCGTCCGCGTCGACCGTGAAATTCAGATTCATCGCGCTGCCGGCCCGGCCGTCGAGTGCGATATGCGTGGCGCCGAGCTGCAGCTGCACGTCGCGGAACAGCCACTCGCCGGCGTGGTGCGAGAGCTCGCCGTGGCCCTCGGCGCGCTGCCCGCGCACGTTGCCGCCGAGCTCACGGAAGCTGGCCTCGAGATCGGTTTGGCTGTCGAGCCGCTCGCCGCGCGCGTTGAGCTGGAAGCCGATTCGTCCCGCGATCCCCGGTCGCAGGCTCGCGACGTCGAGGTCCTCGATGTGTCCCTGTACAGCCCAAGCGTGCGATGCGCCCCAGTGCAGCGCGCCCGACAGCTCCGCGCGGGCGCCGATACTCGTGATCTGGGCCGTATCGGCGCGCAGCCCGTCGGCCGCAAGCTCGCCGCGCAGCGAGGCAATGTCGATCGCGGGCAGCGAGCCGACGCGCAGCTGCCCTTGGGTCTCGAGCGCGAAGCGGTGCGCGCCCGTGAGATGGTAGTGGCCGTGATCGCTGACGACGGGCGCGCCCGTCGCGGCGAGCGGCCAGCGGAAATGACTCCAATCGCCCGTGAGATCGAGCTGTGGGCCGCCCGGAGCGATCGTTATGGTACCGGCCGCGTCCGCGGTCGCGCCGGAGGCGGCATGTCGCAGCGAAAAGCGCGCGATGCTCAGCACCGAGTCCTGGTACGAACCCTCGAATTCGGTCAGCAGCGGTCCGGCGCGCAGACCGGGAGCGGTCAGTTGGCCGCCCGCGCGGAAGCCGTCGCGGTCGCCGTTGAGCGCCAGTGGGCCGTTGATCAGTCCCAGTGCCGGGCCGAGCTGCCAGACCGTGAGGTCCAGCCGCTGCAGCTTCGAGTACCCGTGCCAGTGCCAGTGCCGCGTGAGCTCATCGGCTTCGCCATGGAACTCAGCGGCAAACGGCTCGCTGAAGCGGGCGTCGACCGCCAGGCGCACCAGATCGCCGTCGAAGCGGCCGTTGACGGTCCAGGCGGGCTGGCCCTGCGGCTCGGCATCGAGATACAGGTCCCCGCTCAAGCCCAGGGTCTCGGACGCCAGCACTTCGCCGCTGGTGCGCAAATGCACCGCGCGATAAACGAGGGCGCCGGTATAGATGCGGATGCGGTCCGGGTAGACCACGCACGAGAGGCTGAGCGCTGATGCCTCGAGCTCGGTACCGTTGGTGGTGACGAGCCGCCAGCCATCGACATCGATGCGGTTGGCCAGCACACGCATCAGCGGCGGCAGGAAGTGCGGCGCCTGCGGCGGCGGGTGCTGGGTGCTGTCGGGCAGCGCGTGGATCAGCAGGTGCACGGCGTGCAGATCCGGCACACGCACTGTCTGCCAGGCCAGCGGCAGCACCGACACACGGCCGTCCAGCCGCTCGAGCTCGATGTGCACGCGGCGGTGATCGATCACGAGGTGTTCGACGTGCAGTCCGCGGGCGAGGGTACCGCTGGCACCCTGGATCTGTATGCGCACCGGACCGAGTTGGCCGTTGAACTGGGCGACGATGATCTTCAGGCCTCGAGGCGTATAGGCCAGAAAGTACAGCGCCGCGAGCGCCAGCAGTACGGCGAACGGAATCCAGAGCAGGTGCAGCAGGTGGCGCAGGCGCATGGTGAGGGAGAATCTAACCGGACCTCACAGCTTCGGCGAGATGTTCAGGTGCAGACGTGGGCCGGGCAGGCCGTTGAAGCCGGGCGCGCGCAGCGCCTGGGCCACGTCCAGGCCGACGGTCACGACCGGCAGGCGCAGCCGGAAGCCGATGCCGACCGAGTAGGCCAGCGGGTCGGTGAAATGGTCGATCGCATTGCCGCCATCGACGAAGGCGGCGACGCCGAAGTTGTGCGGCAGGTCGCGCTCGATCTCGACCGTGCCCGTGAGCAGGTCACGGCCGCCCGGTTTGACCGGCGCGCGCGCCAGCGGCGGCGCGCCGCGCGCGGCCGGGGCTAGCACCACGGGCGAGAGATCGTCGTAGGCGAAGCCGCGCACGCTGCGGTCGCCGCCGGCGAAGAAGCGGTAGATGCCCGGCAGATTCTCGACATGGCTGATCGAGTCGACCCCGAACTCGGAGCGCAGCAGCAGGTGCCAGTACCGGCTGAGGTCCACGACGCGCTCGGCCTGCACGTCCAGGCGCAGGAAGTTCTCGCGCGCGCCGAGCGTGGTGGTCGAGCCGATGAGCTGCGCGTACAGGCCGCGGCTGAACAGCGCCTCGCCCAGATAGCCCGCGGGCACGGAGGCGAACACGATGCTCGGCACGATCAGCTTGTCGACCTGGCGGGTGATGATCGGATCGTCGGTGACCGTGTGCACGGCATTGACGGTCAGGATTCGCTGCCACGACCCCAGTATCTGCGTCACGCCCGGCCCGAGCTGGATGGCGTTGGTGGTGACATTGTTGCCGAGGATGGACTCCTGGCCATTGAGCTCGAGCGAGAATTTCTCGAGCGCCGGATCGCCGAACGGCACGTCGTAACGGGCATCGAAGGTCTGCTGAATCTGCGACAGCTGCATCTGCACGCGGAAGCGGTGGCCGTAGCTGTTCAGGCGCGGCACGGTCAGGCTGGCGGTGCCGCGGAGTCCGGTGTCGGTGCCGTAGCCGGCGCCGACTGAGTAGCCGATGCGCGAGTCGTTGGCGCGGATCGTGATCGGCACGGTGTGCTGCACGCGATCGCGCTCGCCGGCCTCGACTTCGACGGTCGAGTAGTACTGGCTGTCATCGAGCGCAAACTGCGTGCGCAGCAGCTCGAGCGCGTCGTAGGGATCACCCTCCTTGTAGCGCAGGAAGCGGCGCACGTATTTGTCCCTGACCGTGGTCTGGACAATGGTCGTGGCGCCGAAGGAGTAGCGCTGGCCGGTATCGAGTTGCAGATAGATCGCGGCCCGGTGCGCATCGTGATCGACCTGCATGTCGTTGCGCAGCAGGCGCGCATCGAGATAGCCGTAGGTGGCGGCCGCACGCTCGAGACTGCTCTTGAGCTGCTCGTAGGCGGCATGGCTCAGGCGATCGCCGATGTGGATCGGGATCGCGCCGGTGATGCGCGTGAAGACGGGGTCGGACGCGCCCGGGCCTTCGACCTGCACGCTGACCGTATCGATCAGCACCGGCGGACCCAAGTCGATGCTGATGCCGACGTGCCAGTGATGCTCCTTGTCGGGCGCCTCGATCGAGGAGCTGATCTGCGGATCGTAATAACCGTAAGGCCGCAGCGCCGTACGCACCTCGTCATCGACGCGGTTGTAGAGCCGCTGCACGGCCGCCGGCTCGAGACGATCGTGGTCCTTGTAGCGCTCGAGACTCAGGAGCGCGAGCACGTTACGGCGCAGCTCACCGTCAACGCCGTCGAGGTCGATGTGGATATCGGCGAGTGCGGGCGCCGCAACCCACATCGAGGCGCTGAACACGGTCCAGGCGGCGAGCCGGAGCCTCGCCGCGCGCGCCCGGCGAGGCTGTACCGTTGCAGGCATGAACAATCGGGTTACTTCGTGTGAAACCAGGCCTCGATCAGCCGCCGCGCAATGGTGTGCGGCGGCGGCAGCAGGATGGTGGGCGCTGCGCGCAGTTCATCGAGCCGGAACCAGCGGGCGTCTTCGAGCTCGCCGTCGAGCCGTACTTCGCCGGCGCTGGCGTAGGCATGAAAGCCGAGCATCAACGAGGCCGGGAACGGCCAGGGCTGTGAGGCGAAGTAGTTCACCTCGCGGACTTGGACGCCGGTTTCCTCTTCGACCTCCCGCGAAACCGCCTCTTCCAGACTCTCGCCGGGTTCGACGAAGCCGGCCAGGGCCGAGTAGCGTCCGGCGGGCCAGGAGGCCTGCCGGCCGAGCAGGGCCTGCGAGTCATCGGTCACCAGCACGATGATGGCCGGATCGATGCGCGGAAAGAACTCGGACTTGCAGCTCGGATTCGTACAGACCAGCACGTGGCCGGCGTTGCGCGGTTCGGTCGGATAGCCGCAGACCCCGCAGTGGCGCTGGCGGCTGCGCCAGACCGTGAGCGCGCGGGCGTAGGTCAGCAGCTGCGCCTCATCGGGTGACTGCAGCGGCAACAGCGGGCGCAGCTCCTCGAATACCGTGCCCGGAGGCGCGAGCGTGATGTCTTCCGGCAGATCGATCAGCACGCAGCGCTGGCCATGGAACCAGCCGAGCAGCGTCTGGCGCGAGCCGTCGATGGCGCCGACCGCTGCGTTCTCAGGGCCCAGAAACGCGATCGAAGTCGTGGGCTCACGCCGCACCAGGTGGGCCGTGCCGCGGCAGATGAGGTAGCGCGTACCCGGGTCGGCACGCGCCGCCTCGACCCAATCGGGCTGCAGCCGCATTTCCGCGCGGCGCTGCAGGCTGTGACTGGGTACGGTCGTCATGACCGCAGTGTTGCAGACCGCCGGTTACAGCGGCAACCCCGGCGCATTGAGCTGGGGCGTGCAGACGATGCAGCGTGGCGCGCGCAAGGTCCATCGGTCGGTGACCAGCACGGCGTTGCAATCCCGGCAGGCGCCGATGGTCAGCTCGTCGCTGCGCCACAGGGCGTTCAGCAGAAACACCGCGTGCTCGAAGCTCAGTAGCGGCGATGAAAAGCGCGCCCGATAGATCTCGTACGCCTGGCACAGCAACTCACCCCGGCCGAGCCCCGCCGGATCGCGCACGGCTTCAGCCTCGCCTGAGCGCGGTAGCGCGCCCGTAAGCCGGCACAGGCTCGCGAGCGATGCGCTTTCGTGCCGCGCGCGGGCGCTGCGCGTAAAGAAGGCCGGCTGCTGCGGCGATTTGCCGCGGTGGCGCACCGGCGTGGCGCGATCGGACTGCCTGAGATGCGGCTCCTTTATATAAGAGCGGTAGAGCTTGCGGATGCGATCGTCGGTCAGGCCGGTCCAGATGCGGATGGTGTGTGTGCGTGCCTCGTGCTGGATGAAACGCAGTGCGACCTCGAAGCGGCGCCGGTCGCGGTTATAGCGGTCGTCGTGGATGCGCATGGGGACTCCCTAAAAACGTTACCAGTAACAGTTTCGGTATTACTATGGCAGATATGGACGGACGATACCAAGCGCGGCCACGGCAGAATCTGGCCGAAACAAGGAGCAATGCCATGGTCGACTCGAGTGCTGCCGCGCATTGGGACGAGGGCATGCTGATTCCAGTGGCAGAGATCAATGAGCTCATGCTCGACTTGCTGCGCACGCTGGCGTGCGGCCAGGGGCCGGGCCTGCCACGGCTCGTGGGCGAGCTGCGTCCGCTCTGGCATGACATCGACGACGCTGCACTGCAGCGGCTGGCGCGCTGCCCCTACCTGCTGCTCGATGCGGGCTTCGCCTCGCCCGAACACTGGCAGCGGCGCGCGCTCGATGGCACCGTCAACGATGGTGCGATGCCGCGCGGCTACTTTGCCAGCACCGCCGGCATTGCACTGGTACGGCACGCGCTGGTATTGGCGCGGTACCTGGCGCGCTCGCATCGGCTGACGGCGCGCGTGCTGCTGGGTCTGGCGCCCGAATGCGCCGAGCGCATCGCGTCGCGTTCCCTCAAGGACTTGGAAGCGCTCGCCGAGCTGTGCCCGCCGTGGATCGCGCCGCGCTGGGAAGCCCAGCCCGCGGTCTGGCAGCAGATGCTGCAGGCGGCGCGCGAGGGGCCGGAGACGCTGCGGCGCGTGCAGACCCGCGGCCTGCAGCTCATGGCCGCCCTGTGGTAACTTGCGCGACCGATGCTTGCCCTGTCGACCCGCGCTCTGACCAAGACCTACAAGAACGGCGTGCACGCGCTGCGCAGCGTCGATCTGGACGTCGAGGAGGGCGACTTCTTCGCGCTGCTCGGTCCGAACGGCGCCGGCAAGACCACGCTGATAGGCATCGTCACCTCGCTGGTCAACAAGAGCGGCGGCGCCGCCAGCGTCTTCGGCTTCGATATCGACCGGCAGCTCGAGCGCGCCAAGTCCTGCATCGGCGTGGTGCCGCAGGAGCTGAACTTCAATCAGTTCGAGTCGCCGCTGACCATCGTCGTCAACCAGGCCGGTTTCTATGGCATCGAGCGCACCGAGGCGCGTGCACGTGCCGAGCGGTACCTGAAACAACTGCAGCTCTGGGACAAGCGCAACAGCGCTGCGCGCGGCCTCTCCGGCGGCATGAAGCGGCGTCTCATGATTGCGCGCGCGCTCATGCACGAGCCGCGGCTGCTGATCCTCGATGAGCCGACCGCGGGCGTCGACATCGAGATCCGGCGCACGATGTGGGACTTCCTGCGGGACATCAACGCGCGCGGCACCACCATCATCCTGACGACGCATTATCTGGAGGAGGCCGAGAGCCTGTGCCGCACGATCGCCATCATCGACAATGGCGGCATCATCGAGCGGGATCGCATGAGCAGCCTGCTGCGCCGGCTCAACACCCAGACCTTCGTGCTCAACACGCGCAATCAGTTGCTCGAGGCACCGGCCGTGGCCGACTTCGCGCTGCGCCGCGTCGATGAGCACACGCTCGAGGCCGAAATCGCCAAGGAGCAGAACCTCAACGGACTGTTCCAGCAGCTCTCGTTGCAGGGCGTCGAAGTCGTGAGCATGCGCAACAAGGTGAACCGGCTGGAGGAGATCTTCATGCGGCTGGTCGAGAACCGCGGCGAGTCCGCGGCAGCGGCGGCCCGTGGATAGCATGGCGACACCGCAGCCCTCGGCCGAGCTTTCGCTGGGCCGGGTGCGCTGGATCGGCCTTCAGACCATCGTCATCCGCGAGTACAGTCGCATCGTGCGCATCTGGGGACAGACGTTGGTGCCCTCGGCGGTCACCGCGACGCTGTACTTCGTAATCTTCGGCAGCCTGATCGGGCGCCGTGTCGGCCCGATGGGCGGCTTCGATTACCGCCAGTTCATCGCGCCCGGCCTCATCATGATGTCGATCATCACCAATTCGTACGGCAACGTGGTGTCGTCGTTCTTTGGCGCCAAGTTCGGCAAGCACATCGAGGAGCTGCTGGTCTCGCCGCTGCCGACCTCGATCATCGTCGCGGGCTACGCGATCGGCGGTGTGCTGCGGGGCCTGCTGGTCGGCCTGGTGGTCACCGCGGTGTCGCTGTTCTTTGCGCGCCTGCCGGTGACGCACTTCTTTGCGATCATCGCCGCGGCACTGCTGACCTCATCGGTGTTCTCGCTCGCGGGGCTCATCAATGCGATCTTCGCGCGCAGCTTCGATCAGATGAATTTCATCCCGGTATTCGTGCTGACGCCGCTGACCTACTTTGGCGGAGTGTTCTATTCGGTCGCCATGCTGCCGGAGTGGGCGCAGAAGCTGTCCTATGTGAACCCCATCCTGCACATGGTGAATGCCTTCCGCTTCGGCTTCCTCGGCAGTTCCGACGTACATGTGCTCGGAGCGTTCGGGTTGATGCTGCTGCTGACGGTGCTGTTATTTGGAACGGCAGTGCAGCTGCTCAGTCGCGGCGTCGGCATACGCGATTGACGGAGTAGGATTGCACCGACGCTGTTCGGCTTATGTCCTCATAACGGCGTAGGATCCGTGAATTGCGACACTTTGTCATTTGAGCGTCACCCAGCCGTCACAATAGTGTCCGCCAACAGGGCCTACGCTGTTGCCATGAACCGTGCCCAGATGATCATGGCTCGATTCGACCTGGCCGAATACCGGCTCTGCCGTGAACTCAACCGCGGCGCCGGCCTCGCCTGGGTCCGCTTGCTGTTCCAGGCCGCGAGCCGCCTCGGCGACGGCATCGTCTGGTACGTATTGATCGGTGCGCTGCCGCTCGCGTATGGCCGCGCAGCGGCACGGCCGGCGCTCGTCATGGCGGTCACGGGGCTGATCGGCATACTCATCTATAAGTGGCTCAAGAGCCGGCTGCTGCGCGAGCGACCGTTCATCCGCCACCCGGGCATCACGCTCGCGATGCCACCGCTGGATCGCTACAGCTTTCCGTCCGGTCACACGCTGCACGCGGTGTCGTTCACCTGGCTCGCGGTGGAGCGCTTTCCGGATCTGGCCTGGTGTCTCATTCCGCTCAGCTGTCTGATCGCGGGCTCCCGCATGGTGCTGGGACTGCACTATCCAAGCGACGTGCTCGCGGGCGGCGCCATCGGCGCGACGCTGGCGATGATCGCGCAGAATTTCATGTAACGACCACGGAGGTCGCTACCCGCGCATGCGCGTCCTGTTCATCTCCGACGTCTACTTTCCGCGCGTCAACGGCGTCTCCACTTCGATCCGAACCTTCCGCCCGGACCTGGCCGCCGCCGGCATCGATACGCTGCTGGTTGCTCCGGCCTACCCAGGGTCTGCGCCGCAGGAGTCCAACCTCATCCGCGTGGCATCCAGCGGCGTGCCGCGCGATCCCGAGGATCGGCGCATGCGCTGGGGCGCGCTGCAAGAAACACTGGCGACGCTCGAATCGCAACATTTCGATCTGGTACATATCCAAACGCCGTTCGTGGCGCACTACGCCGGCGTGCGCTTCGCGCACCGCGCCCGCATTCCGGTGCTCGCGACCTATCACACTTTCTTTGAAGAGTACCTGCATCACTACGTGCCGCTGTTGCCGCGCTCGCTCGGACGCACGCTGGCGCGGCGCTTCACGCGTTCGCAGTGCGGCCAGCTCGATGCGATCGTGGTGCCATCGGAACCGATGCGGGCGCTGCTGCTCGAGTACGGCATCAGCACGCGCACACAGGTGATCCCCACCGGACTGCCGGCCGACCGCTTCGTTCCGGGTAACGGTGCGCGTTTCCGCGAGCGCTTCGGCATTCCGGTCGACCGGCCGCTGCTGCTGTACGTCGGGCGCGTGGCGCACGAGAAGAACATCGAATTCCTGCTGCACAGCTTCGTGACGCTGCGGCGCGCGCGGCCCGACGCCATGCTCGCGATCGCGGGGGAAGGTCCGGCACGCACGCATCTGCAGTCGCTGGCGGTGGAACTCGGGATCGCGCCGGCCATGCACTTCATCGGCTATCTCGATCGCGAGCGCGGGCTGGCGGACTGCTATGCCGCGGCCGACGTGTTCGTATTCGCTTCGCGCACCGAAACGCAGGGGCTGGTACTGCTCGAAGCGCTGGCCCAGGGCCGGCCGGTCGTGTCGACCGCGGTACTCGGAACCGCGTCGATCCTGCAGCCCGGCTGCGGTGCTCGCGTAGCGCCCGAGAAACCCGAGGTGTTCGCGCAGACCGTACTCGATATCCTCGATGACCCGCAGCGCGCCGCCAAGCTCTCGACGCAGGCGCGTCAATACGCGCTGAGCTGGGCATCGGCCAACATGGCTTGGCGGCTCGCCGAGTTGTATCGCGAAATCACCGCCTCGGAACTGGCAGCGGATGCCGCCGCCGCCCGCACCTCGGCGCACGCTTGAATCAACGCTGAGCGGACGGCGGTACTGCGTCCCATTCCCGATCCGTCAGCACGACGTCGACCGTGACCTTGGCGCGACAAATCCATAGCAGGCGCAGGAACGTGATCGGCCGGCCATAATTGTCGTAGAGATGCCGATAGAGCCTGATGATCGGTCTGATCCTCAGCGTCGATGCCACACGAGCAATGATCTTGCCGATCCAACCGATGCCACGTTTGCCAAGGTGGCAAGGGTGCAATGAGAGGTGCAGCGTCGGGCGGTGCGCTTTGAGGTAATTGCTCATGGTCGGCAGCACCTGATACTCACCGCCTTCGATATCGATCTTGATGAAATTGCAGTCCGTGATGGCGTTCTGATGCGCAAAATCCTCGAACGAGAGCGCCTTGACGGTCCAGTGGGTCTTGCGGTCGCCGAACAGCAGGCTCGACACGGAGTCACCGCCGTCGCCGCAGTTGCCAAAGGCGATTTCACCGGTCTGCGGTGCAATGCAGAGTTCGAACAGTTCCACGTTATCGGTGACGGGTCGATTGGCGTCGATGTTATGTTTCAACTCGCGGAAGGCAACCGGATCGGGCTCTATGCCATAGGCGCGCCTGGCAATCTGGCATCCATAGAGCAGCGTGGGGCCAACGAAGGCGCCCATATCGATGTACGAATGCGCGCGATCGACGAATCGCTCGAAGATTCGGAACGTTTCCGGCTCCCAATCCGCTTGCGCAATGGACTGCCAGTAGGCGTCGTTGCGCCCGGATAAAACGCTCAAATTCCTGTCGCGCAGCCTAATGATCATGCAGGGAAGTCTACTCTGCCGGTGGCTGCCCGCCGTCGCTACAGAGCTCAAACACCGCGATCTGTGTCGCGGATTGGCGCCAGCTTCACGCCGGTAGTGCCCCCATGGGTTAAGATCACGCCGGGGTCGCCACCGGCGGATACGGCATGACAGCACGACGGGCATTGGTCGTCGATGATTCGAGATCCGCGCGTGCATTTCTGACCCGCATCCTCGAGCGTTATGAGCTCGCAGTCGATGGGGTCGAATCGGCCGAGCAGGCCATGGAATACCTGACCCATGAACGGCCGGATGTGATCTTCATGGATCACCTCATGCCGGGCATGGACGGCTTCCAGGCCGTGCAGGCCATCAAGAACAATCCGCTGACAGCGACCATTCCGATCATGATGTACACCTCCCAGGAAGGGGAGTTGTACCTGAGCCAGGCGCGCGCCCTGGGTGCGATCGGCGTGCTACCGAAGCAGACCAAGCACACGGACGTCTCCAAGGTCCTCGAGCAACTGCGGTTGATCGGCGAGCCAAGACCCGATGACGGCATCGCGATGGACTATCCGGAAATATTCGCCGAGGCGCAGGCGGAGACGGTGAAGGTGCACGCACAGGCGCACGCACAGGCCCAGACGCCGACCTTCGAGGAAACCGCCGACTTCGCGGCGCCGAGCGAGCCGATGGCACCGCCGCCCGTACCGCCACCAGCGCGCGAGGCCCCGGCACCCGAGCGTCGCGGCCGCAGTCGCCCGGATCTGCCGGCCATGCCGCCCGAACTGCGTGCGATTGTCGAGGCGATGGTCGCGCACCATATCCGCAATCTGCAGCGATTCATCGCCGAGAATCTCGAGACGCAGTCCGATCGTATGGTCGGCGACGTGCGTCTGCTGCTCAAGGACCAGCCACCGCCGAATCTACCGGTGATGCCGAGCATCGAGCCGCCCCGCTCTTCGGGCGGGTTCTGGTTCGGCGTTCTGGGTTTGATACTGGCCTGCTTCGCGGGCTGGCAATGGCATGAGCAGGGCGCGAGTGTCGCGACACTCGCGGCGCAACTGGCACAGTCGCAGCAGGATCTCGAGTCGTTGCAGGCGCAAGTGGGCGCAGCGTCCGGCGCCGCCGGCGTGAGCGCTGCGCCGGCCGCCGGCAGGGCCGACAACGGCGCGGCGGAGAATTCCACCATCGAGCCGGTGCCGTATGGCGAGCTGCCGCTCGCGGGCGCGAGACTCGAGCGCATCCAGTCGCTGCTGTCGCGACTCAATGCGCAGGGCTTCAAGGGTGTGGTCGAAATTCGCACGATCCCGGGCCGCTTCTGCATGATCAGTGGCCCGAGCGCGACTCCAATGCTGGCTTCGGAGCTGGTGCCGTTTACCCGATGCGATCAGGTAGGCAATCCGCGCGAGGACAATGGCTCGGTCAGTGCGCGCCAGTCGGTGGCCTTTGCCAACATGATCGCCGCGGCGCGCCAGAGCGCCAACGGCAAGCTCGATGTCGAGATCGGTGCCGGCGGCGCCGATGAGACCATCACGCCCTATCCACCCGTCAGCGATGGACTCACCGCCGGCGAGTGGAACCGCGTTGCGGCCGCGAACAATCGCGTCGAAGTGCATTGGCAGGCGACGCGCTGAAGCCGCCCGGCTTTCTGCCGCCACGACTGCTGCGCAACGCGCACCTGCAGTCGATCCTGGGGAGTGTTCCGCCGCGCGCCTGGCTGATCCAGCGGCGCGCCGCTGCGTTGCTGGCGAGCGCGCAGCCGTTGGTGCTCGAGTGCGGCGATGGCGTGCGACTGCAGGCCTGCTACAGTCCCCTGGCGCAGAGCCGGCGCGCCGCCGACGGCCGCCGACTGGCCGTGCTGCTGCATGGCTGGGAGGGCAGTATGGACTCACCCTACGTGCTGTCGGCCGCGGCGCTGCTGTACCAACAGGGTTTTCCGCTGGTGCGGCTGAACCTGCGCGATCACGGTGCGACCCACGCGCTGAACCGCGGGGTGTTTCATTCCTGCCGGCTGCCCGAGGTGGTCGGTGCCGTGCGCGCGCTGTCGCAGCAGTTTCCGGCCGCGCACCTGTATCTCGGCGGCTTTTCGCTGGGCGGCAACTTCATGCTGCGCGTGGCCGCCGACGGCGCTGCCCCCGACACGATCGCGGGCGCGGTCGCAGTCTCCCCGGTGCTCGAACCCGAAGCGACCTTGCAGGCGCTCGAGCGCAGTCTGCTCGTCTACCGGCAGTACTTCGTGCGCCGCTGGTCACGTTCGCTGCGCAGCAAGCAGCGCGCCTGGCCGGATGAACACGACTTCGATGCGCTGCTGCGCACGCAGGATCTGCGCCACATGACTGCCGCACTGGTGCAACGCTGCACCGAGTTCGAGAGTCTCCAGGCATACCTCAGCGGCTATGCGATCACGGGCGAACGCCTCAAGAACCTGCGCGTGCCGGCACATCTGCTGCTGGCCGCCGACGATCCGATCATCCCGGCGGTGGATCTGCCGCGGCTGGCCGCCAATGATCGGCTCACGATCGTGCGTACCAGCCATGGCGGGCACTGCGGCTTCATGGATAGCTGGGGCGGCGCGAGCTTCGCCGATCGCTACATGCTCGAGCAGTTCGAGCGAGCGGATGCCCAGAGCGGCAACGGCGGGCGCCGGCGATCAGAATCGCGGTAGCAGGCGCGGCGCTCCGGAGTGGTCGAGCCAGGCATTGATGCCGATCGCAAGTCCGATGAGACCGCCCGCCGCCGCGAGGATCAGCGGCGTGTGCGATCCGAATGTGGCGCGCAGCCAGGGCAATGCCAGCGCAACCACCGTGCCCGCGGCGAAGGCACCGCCGATCAAGGTACCGAGCGTGCGGCGGCGCAGGCGCAGGTAACCGGCCTCGAACTCGCGCAGGCGCTCGCGTTCCTCGCGCGCAAGCAGCGCACGCAGCGGCGGACTGCCGGCTTCAATCGCAGCTTCCTGCGCAATGGCCGCGGTCAGGCGCGCACGGAAATCGGCAGGCAGCTGCGGCGGCGGCAACGCGCGCGCGAGGGCTGAATCGAGCGCGGTATCGAGTGCCGGGTGG
>DASYNV010000065.1:0-6857 GCA_036008365.1 Steroidobacteraceae bacterium
GGCACCGATCAGCTCGGCCGCGACGTATTCTCACGCGTCATCATTGGCGCGCGCGACATCCTGATCGTGGCGCCCCTGGCGACGCTGCTCGGCACGGTCCTCGGCACGGCGCTCGGGCTCACCATCGGCTACTTCCGCGGCGCGCTCGACGACCTCGTGAGCCGGGTGATCGAGGCGCTCCAGGCACTGCCGCTGGTGATCGTCGCGCTCATGGCACTCGCGGCGGTTGGCACTTCGAATGCCACCGTGGTGTGCGTGATCGGCTTCGTGTTTACGCCCATCATCGCGCGCACGGTGCGCGCCGCCACGCTCAACGAGGTCGAGCTTGACTACGTGGCGGCGGCCCGGCTGCGCGGCGATGGCGCGCTCGCCGTGATGTTCATAGAGATCCTGCCGAACGTACTGCCGGTTGCGATCGTCGAGATGACCGTGCGACTCGGATACGCGATCTTCTTCGTCGCCTCGCTGAGCTTCATCGGCTTCGGTATTCAGCCGCCGTCGGCCGACTGGGGCATCGCCATTGCCGAGAACTACAGCCTGATCGGCAGCTACTGGTGGACCATCCTGTTTGATGCCGCGGCCACCGCCTCGCTGATCATCGGGGTCAATCTGGTGGCCGACGGCCTCAACAGCGTGTTCGAGCGATGAATGCGAGCGCCGACAATGCCGTGACTGCCGCCGCCGCGGACGCCGCGGCGCTGCGCGTCGAGCAGCTCGAAGTCATCTACCGCGTCGGCCAGCGCGAGCGCCGAGTCATCAGCGATTTGAGTCTTGCGATCCGACCCGGAGAATCGTACGGACTGGTCGGCGAATCCGGCTGCGGCAAATCCACCGTGGCGCTGGCCGCCATCCGCTATCTGGCACGCAATGGCCGCGTCAGCCGTGGGCGCATCCTGGTGGATGGCCGCGATCTGATGCGGCTCGCACCCGGGGAGCTGCGACAGTTGCGCGCGCGCAGCGTGTCGATGGTCTACCAGGACCCCGCGCGCGCCCTGAATCCGACCATCCGAATCGGCCCGCAGATGGCCGAGGTGTTCGAAGCCTGCTCCGGCCTGCGCGGAGCTGCCGCGCGCGAGCGTGCCGCCGAGATGCTCCGGCGGGTGCAGATCCCGAGCCCCGACCGCGTCCTCGACAATTTTCCGCACGAGCTCTCGGGCGGCATGCAGCAGCGCGTGATCATCGCCATGGCGCTGTCGAACAATCCGGCGCTGCTGATCCTCGATGAGCCCACCACGGGCCTCGATGCCACGGTTGAAGCCGAGGTGCTGGCCCTGATTGCGCAGCTGCGCGCCGAAAGCCGGACCTCGGTGCTGTTCATCAGTCATAGCCTCGCGGTCATCGGCCGCATGTGCGATCGCATCGGTGTGCTCTACGCCGGCGAGCTGGTCGAGGAGGGTTCGAGCAGGGAAATCTTGAGCGACCCGCGCCATCCGTACACGGTCGCACTGCTGCGCTGCATTCCGAGTTATGGGCGGCGCAAGAGCCAGGGACGCCTCGAGACCATTCCGGGCTTTCTGCCGACGCCCGGATCGATCGAAGGCCGCTGCGTGTTCGTCGACCGCTGCGGCAATGCGACCGATCGCTGCCGCCGCGAGATACCGCCAGCGTTTGAGCTTGCCGGCACCGGAGGTTCCCGCCTGACGCGCTGCTTCTATCCGGAGCGCGCGCCGGAGTTGCCGCACAGCGTCGATGGCGCCGCGGCGTTGCCGTCGGCACTGACGCGCACCGAGGACACACCGGGCGTCGCCGCGCCGGGCTCTCAGCCGCTGCTGCGCGCCCGAGGCCTGTCCAAGACCTACCAGGTCGCGGGCCGCTCCTTCCAGGCGGTGCACGACATCGACCTCGAACTGTGGCCCGGCGAGACGCTGGGTCTCGTCGGTGAGTCGGGCTCTGGCAAGAGCTCGCTCGCGAAGCTGCTGCTCGGCCTCTCAGTGCCCGACAAGGGCAGCAGTCTCGAGCTCGCCGGCCAGCCATTGCGGGCACTCGCGGGCGACCGCACGCAGTCGCAGCGCAAGGCACTGCAGATTGTTTTCCAGAATCCAGGGCTGGCGCTGAATCGGTCGCAGACCGTACGCCGGTTGATCCAACGATCGCTGCGGTTGCTGAAGCTGTCGCGTGCACGGCGCGAGCAGCGGTTGCACGAGCTCGCCACGGCGGTTCGCCTGACCGAGGGGCACCTGCGCGACAAACCGAGACAGCTCTCGGGTGGCCTGCAGCAACGGGTCAGCATCGCGCGCGCCTTCGCCGGCAGCCCCAGCATCGTAGTCTGCGACGAGCCGACTTCGGCGCTCGATGTCTCGGTGCAGGCCGCCATCCTGAACCTGCTGGCCGACCTGCAGCTCGCGCAGCGAGTCAGCTATCTGTTCATCTCGCACGACCTGAACGTGGTGCGCTACCTGTCCGACCGAATCGCCGTGCTCTACCTGGGAAGGCTGCTCGAGATCGGGCCGACCACCGCCGTCTTCGACGGTCCGCAGCACCCCTATACCGAAGCGCTGCTGTCGGCCAACCCGGCGGCGGTTCCGCCGACCGCCGCAACGGTGAAGCGCACCCGGCTCGAGGGCGAGATCCCGAGCGCGTCGATGATCCCGAGCGGCTGTGTGTTCCAGACCCGTTGCCCGCGCAAACTCGGCCGCCTGTGCGAGGAGCGCGAGCCGCCACTGGTCACGGCCGCGGACGGGCACGCCATGCGCTGCCATATCCCGCCGGACGAGCTCGCCCGGTTGCAGCGCTACTGACCTCGATCCTTGCTGCGGCGCTTATGAACATCTCGAATAAGCTGCTTGAAAATTCCTGACATGTGACGGCAGAAACATCCCGTAGCATATGAATCTATTAGATTAAATCCGCCCTAACGCGGCGACCAGTCGGAGTGGATTTCGGATGACCGTGGTGCTCGACAAGCGGTGGGACGTTTCCCTGGAGGCGTTTTATCGGGTCGCCTGGCGCCGCGAAAACGTCCGGATCTCCGACGCGGCGTTGCAGCGCATCACGGCCAGCCGTACCTCGTTTCTGAACCTGATCGAGAACGACCCGACGGTCGTGATCTATGGCGTGACGACCTCGATGGGGGAGCTCGCGAATCAGCCCCTGAGCCAGGAAGAGCGCGAGCGCCACGCACGCATCAAACCGTTTCCGGCGGCCACCTCGTTCGGCGATTACCTGCCCGATCGGATCGTGCGCGGGATCGTGCTGGCCCGCCTGACCAACTTCATCGAGGGCCACGCGGCCACGACGCCTCGCATCGCCAGGGCCGTGACACAGATGCTCGACGGCAACCCGATGCCGCAGGTGGCCGCCGCGGGTCAGGGCGGCGCGGGCGAGATTCTGGCGCTCTATCCGCTGTTCGCCGAACTGTCCAGGCAGTTCGATCTGCAGGTCAAGGAACGCGGCTCGCTCATCAACGGCTCGCCCTGCGGCGCGGCGCTGATCGCCGATACCGCGCTTGCCGCGCGGCGCCGCATGCTGCTGGTGCTGCAGACCTTTGCGCTTTCGATCGAAGCCTTCCGGGCCCCGCTCGAACACTACGATGCGGCGCTCGAGGTGCTCTGGGGTGATACCGACGAGGCCGCGGTGCTGCAGACATTGCGCAAACTGCTCGACGGCGCCGGCGAGGGTCGTCGGCACTACCAGGCGCCGGTCAGCTACCGCATCGTGCCGCGCGTGCTCGGCCATGCACATCGCGCGGTCGCGGCGGCTGAACGCGCTGCGACCACATCACTGGCCTCGATCTCCGACAATCCGGTGTATCTGCCACCCGACGCGAACCATCCGCATGGGCGTTGCATCAGCACGGGCGGCTATCACAATGCCATGGCGAGTCCGGCGCTCGACGATCTGGCCGCGGTCTGGGCGGATCTGTGCCTGCTGTGCGAACGGCACAGCTCCAAGCTGCTCAATGGCCGCGTCTCGCAACTGCCCGACATGCTGCTGGTCGGCCGGCAACCGGGCGAGAGCGACGGCCGCGGCCACATCGGCTACGTGCCCATGGCGGCCGCCGGCTACATCGAGCTCGCCAAGGCGGCTGCCCAGCGCACCTTCATGCACGGCAGCGATGCCGGCGCCGGGCAGGACGATGTGGCCTCGCCAGTGTTCCTGGCGTGGAGCAAGACCGAGCGCACCGGGCGGCTGCTCGATGCCTCGCTCGCAATGCTGGCCGTAGTTGCCTCGCAGGCGTTGTACGTCACCGATCGCCCGGCACCGCCGGCGCTGCAGAAGTTCGTGGAGCTGGTGCGAAGCTACGTGCCACCGCTGATCGAAGACCGTATCCTCGGGCCTGAGCTCGGCCGGCTGGCTGAGGCGCTCACCGCCGAGGTTTTCGCCGTTGAAGAGAAGACCGAACCCGTCTGCGCGTAGCTTCGATGCGCTGCGGGCGCCGGCGAGCCCGCTCGAAAATGCATTGATCGACGAACTGCTGGCGCAGCGCATCGGGCGCCGCGCGTTTCTGCGTCACGCCAGCGTGCTGGGATTCGCCGCAGCGATGCCGTTGGGCCTGGCGCCACGCCAGGCTTATGCCAATGGAACCGCCGCTGCCGCCGTTGGGCCTGCCGTGACCGTTGGCATGACAGTGCCCTCCGGTGCAATCGATCCGCTGACCGTGGCTGACACCGGCGGGGTGTGCATGCTGTCGCAGGTCGGTGAGTATCTGGCGCTGTCGGATCCCGATCTGCATCTGCGCCCATGCCTGGCACAGAGCTGGCAGCCCAATCGCGATGGCAGCGTCTGGACCTTCAAACTGCGCAGCGGCGTCAGGTTTCACGATGGCCGCTTGCTGACTTCGGCCGACGTGGTCGCCACCATGGAGCGGCTGGCCGATCCGGCCAACGGCTCGGTGGCGCTGTCGGCGTTTGCGGGGTCGCTCTCGAAGGGCGGCACGCGCGCGATCGATGATATGACGGTGGAATTTCACCTCGATGCGCCCAACGGCAGCTTCCCGTACCTCGTATCCTCGGACAACTACAGCGCCATCATCCTGCCGGCATCGTATGAGGGTGGATTCGAGCGCACTTTCGTTGGCACCGGGCCGTTCCGGCTCGAGCGCTACCAGCCCAAGGCACAGGCCTCGTTCGTGCGCAATCCGGACTACTGGGGCACGCCGGCCATTCCGGCTCGCACGCGATTCATCTTCTACGACAGCATCCAGGCGCAGGTGCTGGCGATGCAGGGCGAGCAGCTCGATGTGCTGCTGCACGCGCCGGTGCAGGGCAGCCAGGCGCTGCTGGTCGATGCGCGCCTCAGCATCCTGGCGCTCAAGTCCAGTGCGCACGAGCAGGTGCACATGCGGACCGATCGGGGTGCGTTCGCCGATGCGCGCGTGCGACGCGCGCTCGCGCTATGTCTGAATCGGGACAATCTGGTCAAGGGTCTGTTTCGCGGCATGGCGGCGCCCGGCAACGACAGTCCGTTCGCGCCGATCTTCGCTGCCACCGACCCGTCGGTGCCGCAGCGCCGGCGGGATCTGCGCCAGGCCTCGGAACTGCTACAGGCAGCGGGGTTGACGCGCGGCTTCCGGGCCACGCTCACGACCGAGCGTTTCCTCGAGATGCCCGATTACGCGGTGATCATTCAGAACGCCGTGCGACCGATCGGCGTGCAGCTCTCGCTCAACGTCGAGGAGCAGTCGACCTACTACGGCCGTGCGACCTTCGGCGAATCCGACTGGCTCGATTCCGAGATGGGCATCGAGGATTACGCGCATCGCGGCGTGCCGAATATCTTCCTGACGGCGACGCTCGGCAGCCGCGGCACGTTCAATGCCGCGCATTTCAGGAATGCCGAGTACGACCGGCTCGTGGCGAGCTATATCGCGGCGCTCGATCCGTCGGCGCAGCGCGATGCGGCGGGCCGCATCCAGCGGCTGCTGCTCGACCAAACACCGCTCATCGCAGCCTATTTCTATGATTGGTTGTCGGTGACGACCAGACACATCCGCGGCGTGCGACCGACCGCGATGGGTCATCTGTTTCTGGCCGAGACGCAGCGCGTCTGATGGGCGCCGACGCGGACGTCATCATCGTCGGCGCGGGACTGGCCGGGCTGGTCGCGGCCGCGGAACTGGCCGAGACCGGCCGGCGGATTCTCATCCTCGATCAGGAACCCGAGCAGTCGCTCGGCGGTCAGGCGTTCTGGTCGCTCGGGGGCCTGTTCCTGATCGACTCGCCCGAACAGCGTCGACTGCGCATTCACGACTCGTGCGAGCTGGCGCTTAGCGACTGGATGGGAACCGCCGCGTTCGATCGCGACGAGGATCATTGGCCCAAAGCCTGGGCGCGCGCCTATGTCGAGTTCGCCGCGGGCGAAAAGCGCGCCTGGCTCACGGCGCGCGGCATTCGCTTCTTCCCCGTGGTCGGATGGGCCGAGCGCGGCGGCCAGAACGCCAGTGGCCACGGCAATTCGGTGCCGCGCTTTCATATCGCCTGGGGCACGGGTCCCGGCGTGCTCGATCCGTTCGTCGCGCGCGTGCGCCAGGCGGCCCAGCGCGGCCTGGTCGGCCTGCGATTCCGGCATCGCGTCGATGAACTGATCAGCTCCGGCGGCGCGGTGATCGGCGTGCGCGGTAGCGTGCTCGAACCCAGCGCGGTCGAGCGCGGCCGCGCGAGCTCGCGCATCGTGGTGGGCGATTTCGAGCTCATCGCGCAGGCCGTTGTGGTCGCCTCCGGCGGCATCGGCGCGAGCCGCGAATTGGTGCGACAAAATTGGCCGACACGCTTAGGGAAGCCACCCGACAGCATGATCTGCGGTGTGCCCGATCACGTCGACGGTCGCATGCTGGCGATCACCGAGTCCGCCGGCGGCAGCCTCATCAATCGCGATCGCATGTGGCACTACGTCGAGGGCGTCAGGAACTGGAACCCGAT